>JAGLDW010000551.1 GCA_023145395.1 Lentisphaeria bacterium
CCGGCGAGCCATGCCCTGCGAATTCGTGTCCCCCGACAGCGGGGGACCGGCTCGCCAGAGTCTCGCCCTCCATGGGGCACGCTGTTCGCATCGGGTGCGGCTCACGGGCCGTTCGCCCTCCATGGGGCACGCTGTTCGCGGCGATGCCTGAGATTTGTGGCGTCCGCAAAGAAACACCTACGGAACTGACATGCGCATCTTCCAGGCGAGCTTGTTTGTAGATGTTTTTGGGGTTGGTATGTTGATGCCCGTGAGGCTCCCCACGAATCAGAAACTCCCATGCTGACGTATGACTTGGTTTGGCATGGCAACAAGGAGGCATTGTGATGGCACAGCAAGAAGTCCGCATTAACCTGATTTCCGAGCAGTTTGGCACAGGCGAGCGCGTGATCGCGGAGTCTGGCGAGCTTAAGGCGACTGCTTTCTCCTTTGGCAGCGGGGTCGCGGGTCTGCGCATGGAAAATGCAGTTGGCTGCATCGTGATGCTTCCCTGGCAGGGCCAGCAGATTTGGTCCGCGAACTTTTTGGGCCGTGAATTGACCATGAAATCCATGTTCGACGAACCGCAGCCCACGCGTTCGTATCTGGATACATACGGTGCGTTTCTGCTGCATTGCGGCGCCACCGCCATGGGAGTGCCCGGACCGGAAGACACACATCCAGTCCATGGCGAACTACCGAACGCCCCCTACCGCGATCCCTATCTGCTGGTGGGCGAAGATGCTGATGGCGCCTACATGGCTCTCGGTGGCGTGTTCCGTCACACTGTGGCCTTCAACTGCAACTACACCGCCGAGCCGCTGGTGAAGTTGCGTGCTGGCTGCGGGATGCTGGACATTGCCATGACATTGACCAATCTGATGCGGAATCCCATGGAGTGGATGTACTTGGCGCATATAAACTTTCGTCCGGTCGAGCAGGGCCGCCTCGTGTACAGCGCGCCGTGCGACCCGGAGCATGCACAGGTGCGTCGCAGTATTCCCAGTCACGTGACCACGCCGGATGGATACCGGGAGTTCCTGGAGGAACTCGCCGCGGATCCTGCCAAGCACAATGTTTTCTCCGGCGATCTACCCTTTGATCCTGAAGTGTGCTTCTACCTCGACTACGTGGCGGACACGGCGGGGTGGGCGCACAGTCTGCAAGTGCATCCGGACGGCGGCGCGGACTACGTGGCCCATTGTCCCGAGCAGTTGGAGAAGGCCATTCGCTGGATCGCGAACTCTGGGGATCAGGCCGCCATGGGGCTGATTCTGCCCGCGACGGCGGAACCCGAGGGATTCCAGGCCGAGAAGGAGAAGGGGAACATCAAGGTTCTGCCAGGTGGGGCGAGCCTCACTCTCACCATGCGGGCCGGTGCCCTCGAACCCAATGAGGTTGCCTCCGTGGAGGAGAAGATTGCTGGATTGCTTCGCTGAGCGGACGCGTGTTTCCTTTGTGTCCCATGGCTAGGATTTGCGGAACCTTTCTCTCATGCTATAGTCGGTAGTACAGAGGCAGGAGCATGCCCTCTGCCCAAATATAACATTGGGGCTGCAAAGCCTTATCGTACATACCAGCAGAGAGAAGTCTCCTGCCTCTCCTCTCAAAACACAAGGCGCCCCCAGTCGTATGACCGGGGGTGTTTTTTTGGCTGCGTGCATCACGACTTTCGAGCGTTGACAGCGTGCTTGTAGCAAGTATCGTAAACTGTATGCACGTACCACAAATTGACGGAATGAAAGGATTGTCGTGAACATTAAGGAAAAGCTCAAGAAGGTGATCATCGAGGACTTAAACCTCGAGGATGTGACGCCAGAGGAAATCGGCGATGACGATCCTTTGTTTGGCGATGGACTCGAGCTGGATTCGCTTGATGCAGTGGAACTTGTAGTTGTTCTGAAGAAACATTTTGGAGTTGAAATCAAGGATATGACGCGGGGACGGGAGGTCTTTGCGTCGATCCAGACTCTCGCTGATTTCATCCAGGAGAACATGGACGCATGAGTGACCCTCGCCCGCGTATTGTGATCACGGGCATGGGATGCGTCTGCGCTGCCGGGGGAACGCTGCCGGACACATTGGATGCCCTTTTCGCTGGTCGGCGACGGCATGGCACGCGCGATGTGAAGGGCGTTTCCTATCCCATCTTTGGCATCGCGGACGAGGACGCGCCTGCACGCTACTACGAAGTTCCTGAATGTCAGCGCTGTGGACGGTTGGCCACTCATGCTGCCGTCGAGGCGTTCGGCCAGTCTGGGTACGGCGACAAAACGGGAGGCGTGCTCCAGGCGTGCCGGGTCGGTGTGTGCGTCGGAACCACCATTGGCAACACCATGAGCAATGAGGAGTTCTGCCGCGAGTTTCTCGTTGGAAACTATCCGGACGTGGCTCCCATCCGAGAGTATCTTAGAGCCAATCCAGCCTCCATGGTGGCGAAAACCCTTTCCCTCCGCGGGCCTCTGCAGACTGTCACCAACGCTTGTTCGTCGAGCACTGTGGCCATTGGCCAGGCTGCCGACTGGATTGCCTCGGGCGTCTGCGATGTGGCGGTGGCCGGCGGCGCCGATATGCTAAGCAACGTGACCCATACCGGGTTTCTCTCTCTGATGATCACCGATTCGGAGCTTTGCCGTCCCTTTGACCTCGACCGGCGTGGCCTGAACCTGGGGGAGGGTGCAGGCATGCTGGTGCTGGAGTCCGAATCTCGTGCCCGAGCTAGAGGAGCGCGTGTTCTCGCCTATCTGCGTGGGTACGGGAACTCCGCGGACGCGTACCACATTTCCGCTCCCAATCCCGATGGATCAGGCTTGCGTCGAGCTGTTTTGCAGGCACTTGAGGAGGCCGGTCTGAGTCCCTCCGACCTGGCGTTCATCAACGCTCATGGCACTGGGACTCATGGCAATGACCGGGTGGAGGGACTGTTCTTCGATTCGTTGTTCCCCGACACGCCCATCAGCGCGACAAAGGGGTACACGGGGCACACTCTCGGTGCGTCTGGTGCGATCGAGGCGGCTTTGACCGTGTCGTTTCTTACGGCTGGGCGTATTCCCGCCAGTGCCGGCTTCGAGACCTCGGATCCCGAGTTCCATACCAGTCCCGTGAGTGAAATCACGGTTGTCGAGGGACGCTATGCCATGTCCGACTCTGTCGCCTTTGGCGGCAACAACGCGGCGCTCATCTTCGAGAGAGGTGACACGTGACAGACGCTCCGCTGGCGATTAGGGGGATTGGGGTGCACGGCGGCTTCGGCTGCGGGGCGGATGCGTTGTCGCGTGCTGTCCGTGGTCCCGGTACGCCGAACGACACGATGGAAGTCGCATCCGCAGATGGACCGGTCCGGCTCCCTGTCTACACCGCAGACCTTGCCCCTCTGGCTCAGTATGTCCCCAAGAAGGCGTTGCGTCGTGTGAACCGCTTCTCGAAACTTGCGCTGCTGGGCGCTTGCGCCGCACTCGAGGATGCCGGTCTGTCCACGCCGGAGGACAGGGAGGGAATCGGGATCGTCATCGCCAGCGGATATGGCGCCTCGAAGAGCACGTTCGACTTTCTCGACTCGATGATCGAAGAAGACGGCACGTGTCCGTCTCCCACCGTGTTCGCCAATTCCGTGCACTGCTCCGCCGCTTCGAATCTGAGCATCCTGCTGGGAATCCGTGGTCCCTGTCTGACTGTGAGCCAGTTTGAGCTTTCGCCTGTCTCTGGTCTCCTCAGCGCGCGGGAATGGTTGCGCACGGGACGGGTGAAGGCCGTTCTCTTCGGTGCTGTGGACGAACTGTGCGCCGTTCTTGGCTATTCGTACGATCGGTTCTTCCATGGTTCGAGCGATGGTCCGATGCGTCCGCTTGATCTGGAGTGCCAAACGGCTGTCCCAGGCGAAGGCGCCGCATTCATGGTCCTTGCCTCCGAAGGTGGGGATGCGGGCCACGGCTGGCTGGACGGGATCGCGTGGGAGAATTGTGGTCCAACGCTCGTTCCCGGAGGCATGCACTGCGTGCTCGGGGCGGAGGGGCATGCATGCCATGCGCCTCACTACCGCGCGGTGCTGGGGGGAGTTGATAGTGGCGTTTCCGCCTACTCCCCCGCATTTGGGAGCTTTCCTTCAGGGCAGGTTTTTGATATACTTGCAGCAACGCTTGATGCGGAGCATGAGGGCTTCGAAACCGCATGCTGTGTAAAATCGGACTCTGAGGGAAACTGCGGAGTCGTGAAATGGCGGGCGCCTGGCGCGAGCACCGTGTGAGCTGGCTCGGAATCGGTTTCGAAGTCTAACGAAAGGAAGTCATGATGAATGTCAAGTCTACTGTTGGCCTGTTGGTCTCTGTCCTCGGAATGAGTTTTTTTGCACCGAGCGCGTCCGCCGCGCCGGCGCAGGAGCTGCATCTGCGCTACAACATGCATTGCTACGTTCGCGGACGGGCGCCGCGTACCGTGAACGCCGCCAGTTATGCCAACTACCTCGCGGGCGGCGGCCATTTTGTGGTGCCGTTTGGAACGAAGGTCACGGTCAAGAAATCTCGCCGCGTCTACGTCTTCACGATCGTCGAGACGGGAAAGAAGGTCTCCTTCGAGTTCCACACTCGGAACATGGGCATGAAATGGGATGAGTATCTGAAGTTGATCACTTCGTCGGAAGCAGTTTCCTACCCGGATCTACCCGCGAAAGACCTAGAGGGGATCAAAGCCGGCAAGGCACTCGTGGGGATGACGAAGAAGGGGGTGAAAATTGCTCTCGGCTACCCGGCGGTTCACCGCACGCCAAGCCTGGATGACAAAACCTGGACGTACTGGCGCAACCGTTTTGGGACGCTCACGGTGACGTTCGACGACAAGGGACTCGTCGTTTCCACAAACCCGTAGAGGAGTCCGCGTGAAGCACATAGTGCCAGTCTATAGTTGCTTGGTTTTTGGGGGCATCGTTTTCTGCCTGTCCATGGTGTGCCACACCTGTCGGGCGGAGGAACCTGCCGACGAGGCGGGGCAACAGACGCTCTCCTGCATCGAGCAAGCGCACAAGAAGAGCCGCGCGTTGTCCGTCCGATTTTCGCAGACCCGTAGGCTTTCCTTCCTGAAGCGACCGCTTCGGTCGGAGGGCATGCTGGTGTTCGAGGAGCCCGACCACATCCGCTTCGAGATCGCGACGCCCTACTGTAGCGTGATGATGTACGACGGGCAGGCAGTACGCTGTTTTGAGCATGACGGCGAGAAATGGCACGCGCTGGATCAAGGGGGAGCCGAGGGCATTGTCAAGCTGATTCTCAAACAGGTCGCGGGCTGGGTGCATGGTGATTTTGGCAAGGAAAGCACATTCTCCCTGCGTGTCGAGGATGCATCGCTCGATAAGCCCGTGATCAGGCTGACGCCTGTGGACAAGGGTGTTGCCAGCCTGATTCGTGAAATCCGCCTGGTTTTCGGAGGCGCGCCGGGCTATCATGTCGCCACGGTGACAATCCACGAGAACGGAGGCAACAGCACGTTGTTGTCGTTCGCGGAACCCGAGCCGCATGAGTCGCTCCCCCCCGCAATCTTCACCAAGCCCGAGGCGGTGCCGCCATTCAGGAAGCAGGCGGATGAATAGGCGGGGCGCGTGGCTGCAGACTCGCATTTGTGTCGCCTCTCTGGCGCTGCTGCTGGCGGGCTCTGGCTGCGCCTGGCGAACCGTTGCTCTGCAGTGGACGGTCTTGGACAATGCCGGACTGCACCGGCGCTTGATGGACAACCTGAATCCTCCCGAGCGTTTCCAAGCAACCTATCGATCGCTCATCTCCTTTGGGAAACGCCGGTTTTCCATCACGGAAGTGATCACATGCGACACGGCTGGAGTGGTCACGCTCCGCGGTGTGGGAGACATGGGTGGCGTGCTGTATGCCGCGGAAGTCGGGGGCGATGGCACCTTGGTCGTGAAGACGCTGCGTTTGCCGATGCCCAAACGAGTTTTTCGGGATATCATGGCGCGTGATGTGCTGCGATTGTGGTTGACGCCTCTGTCCGATCCATCGCGCCTTGTTCGTCTCCCCGATCGGACGAAGGCATTGGTTTTCGAGCGCGGACGGTATTGGGAACTGTACCTGTTCGACGGAGCGGATCGGTGGTCGGGCTACCGATTGTTGAAGGGCGGCACCATGCGCGCCGAGTGCCGTGTCCGTTGGGATGGCCGCGCGATGCCCGCCGAACTGCACAGCACAAGCGCGCGACACGACTATGCCGCATCGCGCCGCCTCATCGATCTCTGCCGCTGATGCCTGCTTCCCGTGTAGGTCAGCATTCCTAGATATCGTGGCAGAAGAGACCGTCGCGCAACTTGGGTTCGAACCAGGTGGACTTTGGCGGCATGATGTCGTTATCGTCGGCAATGTCCATGAGCTGCTCGATCGTGGTGGGATACATGGAGAGAGCCACCTTGGCTTCGCCACTGTCGACGCGTGCTTCCAGCTCTGCCGTCCCCCGAATTCCGCCGACAAAATCGATGCGCTTGCTGGTGCGTGGGTCGTCAATGCCAAGAATGGGTGCGAGGAGGAGGTCCTGAAGCAGGCTGACATCGAGGCGGTCCACCGGCGAAAGGGCGGATGCATCACCCTTGTATGACAGTCGCCACCACTCTTTTTCGACGTAGAGATGCACCGTTCCGGGTGAGTCCGGGGACGCGCTGTCGGCCTTGCTCACATCAAATGCTTTGCCCGCCGCATCGAGCAGACTCTGTGGTGTCAGCCCGTTGAGGTCGAAGACCACGCGGTTGTAGGGCAGGATATGGAGCTGGCTGGCGGGGAAGGTGACGGTGAGGAAGCCGTTGTACTCCTCCTCTCCCGTATGGTTGGGATTGGCCTTCTTGAGGCTGGCGCGAGCGCGGCTGGCACTGGCGGCCCTGTGGTGCCCATCGGCGATGTAGAGGCTGGGGATGTCCGTGAAGGCCTGGCCCAGGGCATCCGTGTCCGCAGCGGCCACGCGCCAGCCAGTGTGTCCCACGCCATCGTCCGCGACAAAGTCGAAGAGGGGAGTGGCGCCCATGGTCCGCGCGACGATCTCGTCGATTGCGGCGGAGTCGCGGTAGGTGAGGAAGACCGGCCCCGTCTGACTGCGGAGGGTCATGATGTGGCGCGTGCGGTCGTCCTCTTTGGTTTGGCGTGTCTTCTCATGTTTTTTGATGATCTCGGCATCGTAGTCGTCCACGGAAGCGGCGGCGGCGACACCGGTCTGCCTGTGCCCGTTCATGACGAGAGAGTAGACGTAGAACGAGGGGGGAGCATCCGCCGTGAGCGGGACTTCGCGGCATAGACGCTGGTAGTTCTCGAGTGCCTTTTCATACACGCAGTCGTCGTAGGCATCGACCGATTCGGGAAGCTCGATCTCGGCGCGGGCCACACGCATGAAGCCGATGGCATTGCCAGCCGCAAGCGCGGCGGCTTCCTGCCGGTTGACCACATCGTAGGGGGGCTGCGCCACTAGATTCGCCTTGGTGCCCGGAGGCATGACTGCGGGGAAGGGACGTAGGGTGGCCATGGATTGCTCCTCGTTCGCCTTGCTGTGCGTGTCCGTTGTGTCAGAGTGATGCAAACCAGCACTATACAGTCTTGCATTCGAAATGCCTGACTGTAGCAGGGCGCCGGAGTAACGCCTCAGTCTTGTGGGGTATCACCGAGGATGGCGAACACCAGCGGCATCCCGAAGCACTTGGAGGGCGGTTGCCCTCAACCGCCGTGTCCCCACGTAACTGAGGGGTTACGCGCCGGAACGCAAACACGCTGTTCTCCGAGGCAAGGTTTTCGGTCTTCCTCTTCAGAGTTTGTGTCAGTCTTCTCGTTGCCGCTATTGCACAGGATGTTTACGAATGGCCCCGTAGGCGTCACTGCATTTGGGCCAGTTTTTTTGCAGTTCGCGCACGACTTGCGGAGGCGGCGGGCGGTGGGTACGGTGGAGGTGTGCGGATGAGGAGTGGAGATTCACTTCTTCCCCTGTTCCATTTGAAAAATATACACAAACAAATAAAAGCATAAAGACCTCCGTTGTTTAGAAAAAGGGAGTTTGCGATGAAAGTCTTCTGTTTGCTTTTGGTGATGGCAGCTGGGTGCATGGCCGCAGGTCCCATTGTCTTCTGGACAAGTGATCCGGTTCGCCCAAATGAAACGGTTCTGGTCGCGGGAAGCGGATTCGGTGATGGTGCAGTGGTTGAGCTGGTCTCGCTGGCAGCTGAGCGCGGAGATGTGCCGAGCGGCGCGTTGGTGTGGCCGCCCGGAGTCGATGTCGTGAAGGTCAAGCCCTTGCAGTCCTCGAACGAATCGCTGAAGTTTGTTTTGCCTGCGGAGTCCGCAGTTGGAGTTTGGCTTTTGCGAGTGCGGACAAAATCGGACGCTGTGTCGCCACCAGCTCGGTTGAATGCTCCCTCCGTCTACTGGTTGCAGGGGGATGCCGGTCGGGTTTTGGCTTCGCCTGGCGGCTGGGTGCGCGTGTTCGGCCGATGCATGCGCCTGGGCGAATCGGATCCCGCGCTGCTCTTGCTCTCCAAAGGAGGCAATAGAAAGGTCGAGCTTGTTTTGGACCGTCTGTCTCCCTGGCATGTCCGCGGGAAACTTCCATCAGACCTCGCACTTGGGGAGTGGAAAGTCTTTGTCCACAATGGTTTTGGCGGACCGGCGGGCTGGATGCACGCGGGGCAGATCACGGTGGCGCGGCGCGAACAATGGCCGAGAAAAGTGTTCAATGTACGTGACTTCGGCGCGCAGGGACAGGGGGGGTACGAGGATGTCAGCGCCATCCAGGCGGCACTTGACGCTGCTGGGAAAAATGGTGGTGGCGTGGTGTATCTTCCGCGTGGCCGCTATCTATTCGAGGGAACTCTCGAATTGCCCAAACGCACCGTTCTGCGCGGCGAGAACCGAAGCCTGGTCAGCATCAACTGGCCGGACACCACGGAACCCTACACGCTCGTCAAGGGGAGCGATCATTTTGGCGTCGAGGACCTGACGCTGTATGCGAGCAACTACAGGCATGCCATCGAGGGGGACATTCGTGTCCCAACTGCTGGACACTGTTTTGTGCGCCGTGTCACGCTGCGGGCGGTCATCTATCGCGGCCACCTCAAACCCGAGCAGGTGGACGAGCGGTTCCGTGCTTCGCTCAAGTTGTCCTCAGGGGGAGGGGACACGATTCGACTTGGGGGGGAGAACATTGAGGTGACGGACTGCGATCTCTACGGATCCGGACGTGCACTGCTACTGTTTGGAGTACGCGGTGGAGTGGTGTCCAACAACCGCTTCTACAACGGTCGTTGGGGATGGTATTGCATCACGGGTGCGGATGGGCTGGCCTTCGAGAACAACGTGCTGACCGGCGCGGATCTGATGAGCACTGGTGGCGGCATCAACTGCCTGGGAAGCGTCTACTCCGAGAATGTGTACTATGCCGGCAACACAATCGCCCGCTGTCACGGCTGGGACCGGGAGGCCATGACCAGCGATGCCGGCGGAGGTCCCTACCATGGGCCTGTGGGCACAGTGGACGGTGTTATGCTCGTGCTCCCAGAACCTGTCAATTGGCGTGGAGGGCCTGCGCGTTGGACTGGTGCCGCCGTGTTCATCCTGGGGGGAACGGGCATGGGTCAGCACCGACGCATCGTCCATGTCGCCGACGACCGAAAAACCATCACCCTGGATCGTGCCTGGACTGTTGAGCCTGAGGTGGACAGCGTGATCACCGTCACCATGATGCAATGCAACTACCTTTTCATCGACAACCACTTCGAGGATGCTGGAATCGCGCTGCAGTACTATGGGACAAGCGTCAATCACGTTGCTTCGGGCAACACCAGCACGCGTTGCGGGGGATTCTACAATTCCGGTCGCTGGTACCATGGCTATCAGCCTAGCTGGTTCTGCCAGTTCCTCGACAACGAGATACTGGATGGCAACTGCTACCGTTTCGGCGCCAACAACGCCACGGATTCTGGCCCATCCTATCTCGGCACCTACGGCTTGCAGGTGGGGGAGAACAGCGCGCCGCTGGCCTATTGCACGGTGCATAGGCGCAACCATTTGCACAACAACGCGTTGATTCGTGTTCTTGGAGTGAGCGAGGAGCACCCCGGTGTGCGGGATATCGTGATCGAGCACAATACCGTGGAAAATGCGGATGTGGGAATACACGTGGATGCGGGATGTGTCGGAGTTCTGCAACGCGGCAATGTCTTCAAGAATGTTGTGCAGAAGCAGTACGACCCCGAGGCTAATCGTGCCCGGCGCATGGCTTTGCGCACCAAACTGCTGAATCAGAAAGAACCCGTTTTCCACGCCAGCTTCGAAAAGCGCAATGGCCGTTTTGTGCCCGAAGTATCCGGCAATGCCTTCACGGGGACAGTCACCAGCGGAGAGGTGATATTCGAGCAGGGTCTGAAGGGCCAGGCAGCCCATTTTGATGGAAAGGGCTACATCCAGGTGCACGATCGCGCTTTGCTGCGGTTTCCGAAGACCACCATTTCAGCTTGGATTCTCCCAGATCAGATTCGAGGCCGGTGGGGGGTGATGGCCAAACGCGATCGGAATGGGGCGACCGCGTTTGTGCTCGCGATTCGGGAGGGGGGAGTGACTTTCGAAGGAACGGATGTGAAAGGGAAGTGGACCTACAACTACCAGTCTAAACCCGTTGTGCGCGAGGGGCAGTGGACGCACGTTGCGGCTACCTGCGAAGAGGGCAAGGTCGTCCGAGTGTACTGCGATGGGGAGATGGTGGGTCAGAGGAAGGTGGACGCCATGCTCGTCGACAACCAGTACCCGCTGACGATCGGCTTTGAGGCTTGGGGGGGAGAAGACACGAATCCCCGAGCCTCCGGTAATTTCATGGGACTGATCGACGAGGTGAAAATCTGGTCTAGGATCCTGAGCGATGCGGAGTTGAAGAGCGAATGGTCGTCGCTAGCCGGGCAGGCTGACATGGACAGTCTTCGTCGCAAGCGGGATGCCATTCGCTTGGCGGAGGAGACCAAAAAGCTGGAGCAGGAACTGAAACTGCCGTCGGACAGCAAGTGGAGACTTATTGCCGCAACGGCGTTCGAGGGGACGAAAATTCCACAGGGGTGGACATGTTTGAGGGGTGGGTGGAAGATCAAGGATGGGACTCTGCAGTGCTCGTCTGTTAGCTTTCTGGCTCTGGACAGGAAATTGTCGTTGCCTGTGCGCATCGAGTACGATGCGCGTTCGGCCGACCCAAGCGATCTTAGTGCCTTCTTTGGCACGAAGGCGGACACATACAGCGGAGGGTATTTCATCGGTTTTGCATCGAACGGCAATCAGGAGAACAAGATCCTGCGTCTTGGCGAGGAGGTCGCGAGGACAGGAAAACCGAATGCCGTGCCCGGAAAATGGCACCATGTGGTGTGCGAGATCGACGTGGGCGGAGAGGTGCGTCTCGGAGTGGATGGACACCCCGTTTTGAGTTACAGTGACCCGAAGCCCGTCGTCTCTGCCGACACGGCGGGAGTGCTGGCCTGGGGCAAGGGCGAGTTCGATAATATCCGAATCTTCACAGGAAAGAAATAGTATGAAGGTGCTTGTGATGGGGAGCTTGGTCTGCATGGCTTTTAACCTGGCGGCTCGGGCTGAACCGGTGCGAGAGGTAACGGCGTCGGCCGTTTCCATTGCGGCGATTCAGGAGGCGGTGAACGCGCTTGGTGGTGCGGGCAGAGTACGCATTCCGGCGGGTGAGGGTGAGGCTATTGGCACGCTAACGATCCCCGGAGGCATTGACCTTGTGGGTGCGGGAGTTGGTAGGACGCGTCTGTTTCGTGCTGGGAAGACTCCGGCGAAAAGCTCTGAACCCGTGATCCGCATCGATGGGAAAAATGGACTTCCCACGCAGGTGAGTGGTCTCGAGTTGAGGGGCTTCCAAGATCCAAAGAACACGGCATGGGACACGGGGTTGGTGTTGATTGGCGTGCGTGATTTCCGGGTTCACCACTGCCGGTTTGAAAGATTCGGGATGGCTGCGGTCAGCGCTCGAGGCGTGTCGAGAGGAGTGGTGGATCATTGCGAGTTCACCGACAACTACAAACGGTCCATCGCAAATGTCGGATACGGCGTGGTGGTGTACGGGCCGGGCAGATGGCGCGAGACATTCGAACCCGGTAGTGCGGATGCGGTGTTCATCGAGGACTGTGTGTTTCGCGGGCAGCGGCATGCCGTCGCCTCCAACAACGGTGCGCACTATGTGTTTCGCCACAACCATATCATTGGCAATGACAACAGTCAGGCGGTGGATGCCCACGGGCCCGGCTATGGTTCGAAATGTGGCACGCAATGGGTCGAGGTCTACGACAACGTGATCGAGAAGCCTCTTGCCGGAGTGAGCGCGATGATGCTTCGAGGCGGCGGCGGCGTAGTTTTCCGGAACACGATCCGGAACTACTTCACCGGCATTGTTCTGACACTGGATTTCGATGGGCGTTTGGACTGGACGCGCCCCTATCCCATTCCCGAACAGGTTCGTGACATGTGGGTGTGGGACAACTCGCTGAACGGAAAGAAGACCCCCCCCGGGGTGCCGCCCCGTTCCGCAGGGCATATTCAGGCAGGCCGCGACTTTTTCACCAAAGCGAAGCCTGGCTACACACCGTACGCCTACCCCCATCCGTTGACCCGCCCGGAGTAGTCATGACTTGGATGAGAGGGAAGGGCAAGTCGTCGGCCATCGGTAAGCGGTCACCGGTCGCGGATCACTGGTCACTTGTCCGAACCTCGTCCCGAACCTCGTCCTCCTCCTCCTCCTTCCTCCTCCTCTTTCGCCCTCTTCATCGATTAGGAGGAGAGACGAGGCGAGGGATAAAGAGGGTTGGCTTCTCACATTTTGGAGCACTGGAGTTCGAGCTCAAGAGCAGCACTCCATGCCTCCATTCCTCCACCACTCCGTCGTCCTGTGGGATGACTGTGATTCTGAAATCCAAAATGTGAGTCAATCCCCGCTCCAGCGGTCGCGTTCCTCCTTCGTCTTCGCCTTTGCGAGAAGGACAAAGGTGATGAGGACGAGTGCCGGGGTGAACACCATGAGGTTGACCAGGCGGAACCAAAGGGGGAGTCCGAACCAGCCGACGACGTGCAACGACAGCACGGTGGCAGCGAGTGCGGTGAGAATAGTGTGGCTTTTCCAATTCATAGCACTCTCATGGGTTGGCGATGGGAGTTTGATTCCGATTCACGAATGTGTGAGCAGCCTTTGGCTGGCGAATCGGCAGATTCTTTCACCACGAAGACACGAAGGACACGAAGGGGAAAATGGAGGACGAGACTCCCGGCGAGCCATGCCCTGCGAACTGCGCAATCCAGTGTCCCCTGGAGGGCGAGACTCCCGGCGAGCCATGCCCTGCGAACTGCGCAATCCACTGTCCCTCTGGAGGGCGAGCGGCCCGCTGTGAAAGAGCATGGCACTCCAGCTCACGGATTTGCGGTGTCTGCACTGGGCTTGGCTCACCAGAGTCTTTTCCTCGATTCGTTCCGCAGTCACTGTGCGGACCAAAAGAAGTCTGGGGCGGGTGGGGCAAGCGATAGTGGAAGTATGAGATCGTGTTTTTCTGCCGCTACTTGAACCGGTAGTTCGAGTAGATGAAACTCACTCTTTTTGGAATCGTGATTTTCCCGTACTTTACGGGAGCTCCCTTGGTGCTGACCTTGGTCTGGGTTAGCACGGGAAACGTTTCGTCCCCATTCTCCATCTTCTTGTGGGTCAAGCTCACCTGCGCGCTGGCCCCATCCGCAAGAAAGAACTTGACGCGGCTGATGACATTCTCCTTGTTCTCGATGCGGAAGGCGATCTTCGAGAGCGTCTTTCCAAGGAATGTCTCAGTGAGTCCCCCGATCATGATATCCGTTACATTTTCGTCGCTTCTGAGGATCTTGAGTTCGTCATTGTCTTTTTGCTTGTGCAGGAACTTGAGCGCTTGTTTCACTGCGCCGAGCGAGACGGCACTGATGACTTTGTCCAGCCCGGCCTGTTGGAACATCATGTTGGCCTGGTTCTCCATCTGGGCCATGGAGGCATCCAGTTTGACCGTGGTCTTGGTTCCCTTTCGGGTGTAGAGCAGCTGGAAATGATCCACTGAAACCTGCACAGGCATGCCGAGAGTCTTCTGAGTTTCATTGCTGATGATTTGCTTGATGGCCGCATTGAGCTGCACCGACTTCACATCGACCAAAAAGCTCTGGCCAAACCATTTTTTGTAGGACTTCATCACATTGTCGATTTTACTCTTGGTGGTGTTGTTGTCGGTCTCTTCTTCCTTGCCTTCCATACCCATCATATCCGGTCCTCCCGGCATATCCATGCCTGGCATCATGTCCGGTCCTCCTCCCGGCATGCCCGGCTCCATACCCATTTTGGGAGCTTTCTGGGCAAATGTGCAGAGTGTGATGGTGAACGCGATGCAGAGGAGCAGTCTGGCGAGTCTCAGCTTCATTCTCATCCTTTTCCCCTCGATATTCCATGGCAGACCAGAGAGTCATAGCAAGAAGCACTCTACATCGTATGCTCGGTTCGTTCCAGCAGCGTTTGCCGCAACTCGGGTGTCAGGCGGCAGAAATACTCGGAGTATCCGCCCATTCGCACGACAAGGTTGGGGTAGTTGTCCGGGTGGTCCACAGCATCTCGAAGTAGCTTTTGATCAACGACGTTGATTTGGATCTGCATGCCACCGAGGTCGAAATAGGAGCGGACGAGTGCGCGCAGTTTTTTTCGTTCGGCAGGCGTGGTGAACAGCGCTTTGCCAAAGCGTGCATTGACGACGAGTGTGCCTGGTGCGAGGTGGTGGGGGATGGTGCCCAGGCTCTTGATCATGGCCGTGGGCCCGTTGCGGTCGCATCCCTGCATGGGGCCTGCGGAGTCCGCGATCGGCGCGCCTGCCCGTCTCCCGTCCGGGGTTGCACCCACTCCCTTGCCAGCCGCCACATAGGTGACGAACATGAGACAGGAACCAAGGAACTTTCCTCCCCGCCATGGGGCATGCGCGAGGAGTTCGCGGAACACAAAGTCAGCCAAATGCCGGGCCAGTTCGTCGGTCTTTACATGGTCATTGCCGAATTTTGAGCACTGCGCCAGTTGCCGTCGCAGCGGCTCTGCGCCTTCAAAATCGTCGCGCAGTGCGCGCGCGAGTTCCCCTCCGGAGAGTCTTTTCTGTTCAAACACCATTTCACGCACTGCGGTCAGTGAATCGACCATATTGGCGAGTCCGGCCACATTGATCACGCTCCAGTTGTAACGCGCTCCTCCGGCATTGTACTCGATCCCATTGTCGATGCAGTCGTCCATGAGTAGCGAGCGCATGGGTTGGGGGCGCCATCGAGCCTTGGCCTCCTGATCTCGGTTGACGTGATCGGCAATTTCGCGCACGGCGCCGCGAAGGTCGTTCTTGAAGGCTTCGAGAAGGTGTTCGAAAGAGGATGTCGTGGCCAGATGTCTCTCGAGGGTGTCGACAAGCACCAGTGGCAGATTGAGACCAGCGTCAAGGGAACCGACGTTTGAATGGCCGTGAATGAGGGTTTCGGTACATCCTGCGCCATTGACGAGAGCGAAGTCTTCGCTGCGGATTCCGAGGTGCGCTCCGCGGAGCGAGCGGATGTACTCTTCCTCATTGTGCAGCGCGGGCAGTCCCGTGCCTGTTTCCAGAGTGTTGAGCGCTTCCTCCCAGACTTGATCGGGCATATCATGGCGGATGCGCAGTTGCAGATTGGGCCTGCGCATGCCCCGTGCGGCTCGGAGACAGGCTTGTGTGAGGGGATTGTAGGCAGGCTGGCCGTCGGGCAAGCTGCCTCCGATGCTAGCACTCCAGCCGCTGTTGGCGTCTGTGTTGACCCAGAGTTCCCGGAGTAGCGCTTCGGCTTCTTCGGGGTCTGTGAGACCCTTCCTTTCGTCTTGGGAGAAGTAGGGATCCAGTTCGTAGTCCACACGCCCTGGGTTGTCGCATTCGTCCATGTAGAAGACAAGGTTGTAGGCGACAATGGCCTCGAAGAACGAGCGTGCGGGCTGAAAGGGAACCTGCTCGAGCGCCTGCACGAGTCGCTCTCGCCGGGCTCTTTCCGGTTCGTCCGCGGGGGCGTGCTTGCGGAGCGCTGCCACGATGTTGGCATGCCAGGCGCGGATCCCAGCGAGGACGTCAAGCAGGCCCATGAGCAGATCGACAGCCTGATTGTCATTGCAGGCGCGCGCCTGAGTCAACCGTTTCGCCACGCGGGTTTCGTATGAGTCGAGTCCTTCCCGCAGCACTCGCCCATAGTGTGGAACGCTATGTGTGTAGCCTCGTCCGCCCGCCGTGTGCGGTGTGTGTATGCAATCCGTCTCCTTGGCGAGCCGCTCCATGTCCGCAGCGAGTTCCGCGAGTGCGTCTTGCTGTTTTTCATCAGGATCTGGTGCGATATTTTCGGTTTGCGCGTGCTGGTAGGACCAGGTGAACGAGTAGCTGGCTGCGACGATGCGATTTTGTGCGCCGTCCGTGTTCTGTCCGGCCGGGAAGAGGCGCGTGCCGTCGTAGGGGGGTATGCGTCGGTGTTCAAATCGTCTTCGGACGGCCCGCGACCAGCGACGAACAGGTGTGGCGTCCGGCAGTTCAAAATAGCCAGCCGCGAAGTGTTCTCCGAGTTGGTGGAGCGTCTGGGCCGTTTGGGTGCTCATGATTTCGCCTGGATTATTCGCGACCGAGTAGGTTGGCCGGATCTCGTCGCACGGCGGCAATGGCGGGAAGCCAGGCGGAGAGAAGGACGAGCAAGAGAACCGCGCCGGCGATCTGAAGGGCGAAGGCAGTGTCGGGTGAGGGCGGTGCCTGGGTTGCTGCGACACTGTCCAGCAGGAGGGGGAGTCTGGATGCCAGCGCGTAGGCGAGCACGACTCCCATGACGATTCCAAGCACCGCGGCGGAAAGCGCCCGCAGCAAGAGCAGGAGAAGGAGACGGAGAGAGCCAAAGCCGAGAGCGCGGAGGATGGCGAACTCCGCACGCCGCCTGCGGCTGTTCATGGCGAGGGTGATGGCCACGCAGAAAGCGGCAGCCGCCAGTGCGATGCCCGAAAGTGTGTCCGTGAGGGTCTGGAGGCTGTTGCGCAGTTGTTGACGAGCTTCTTTTTCGCGTTGAAGCGTGGCTTGCGCATCGCGTCCGAGCTTGATGCGCGCTTCCGCCCGCGCAAGCGCCTTGGATCCTTGCTCCACGATCTTGGTGTTGGGGAGCACCTTGTGGATTTCCCTGCGGAATGTCTCCACGCCCGTCATGCCGACGCAGAGGCACTCCAGTGCGAGGATGGCGTTGATCTGGCCCGGCTTGTCGAGTAGCTCCTGGGCAGCTTTCAGCGGGATCCAGACTGTGATGTCGTCTTTGCTTCCCCGTTTTTCATGGCAGCGATGTGCGGTGAATTCGCGGTCCATGAAACGGACCGTATCCCCGACTTTGATGCCAAGATCAGAGTGAAGCCGGTAGCCAAGCACAATGGTCCCAGTCGGAACGGGCTGAATCAGTGGCTTACGAGGGTTCTTGTGGAGATTTGGAACCTCCCCCCGGCTGCCGACGAGAATCACGCGCCGCTTGGTCTCGGGCCAGACGACGGGTTTCTGGAGGCTGGGGACAAAGTGGCGGACACTGACCACCTCCGAGTTCGCGAGCTTGGTCACATAGCTTTCCGGCATGGTTTTTGAGCCGTAGTCTTTGGCATACCATTCGTTTGGATCCTGACCTTCCGGAAGGATGAGCAGGTTGAACTTGAGTTTGAGCGTGGCTTTGCGCATTTCATTCTTGACATACTTGAGCTTGTCGGCGAGTTGTTCCTCTTTCGCCTTGAGGAGTTCGGCCGTCTGCAGGTCGTGTGTGACGAGGAGGGATCGCGCGCACAATGGCACTGCGGCGGCGATAGCCGTGGCCAGGATGGTGAGCAGGAAGCCGAGCAGGTTGGCTTGTATCTCTCGGCGGAGGAGTGTGAAGATCGTCATGGCTGGTTGGTCCGTGTGTTCTACAGAAACTGGTGCTCGGATGCAACGTAGTGTACGTCGTCGGACGCGTCAACACCCTATGTCAGCGACGGGTAACGCCTCAGTTACGTGGGG
>JAGLDW010000552.1 GCA_023145395.1 Lentisphaeria bacterium
GTGGCGTCCATCGTGCACATGCCCAAATTTCCGCCTCCCTCGATGATTGTCATGATGCTGGAGATCTGTCCTTCGCGGATGGTGTTTGGCAGCGAGTCTGTCCGGCGCAGCACTTCGTGGGCGGCAACGCGGCCTTTGCCATTGGCGGTCCGGCAGAGGAGTTGGGAGACGACCGCTGTCAGACATTCGGCCAGCATGGTTCGTATCTGAGCCTGTTGATCAGCCGGGAAGACGTCGATCACGCGGTCGATTGTCTTTGGCGCGCTGTTGGTATGCAGGGTTCCGAAGACGAGCATTCCCATGGATGCGCAGTTGAGAGCCAGCTTGATTGTCTCGAGTTCGCGCATTTCTCCCACCAGTACGATGTCTGGGTCGCCCTTCATGGCACTTTTCAGAGCCTCGGCAAAGGAGTGGCTGTGATTGCCTATTTCGCGGTGGATGATCACCGATTTTTGGTTCTGGTGAACGAACTCGACGGGGTCTTCGATGGTGATGATATGCTTGTAGGACGTTCGGTTGATGTAGTCGATCATCGCCGCCATGGTCGTTGACTTTCCACTGCCAGTGGGACCGGTCACGAAGACGAGTCCCTGCTCTTCCTGGCTGATGGATTGCAGCACTTCCGGTGCATCCAAGTCATCGAGGGTCAGGATGGTCGATGGGATTTGGCGGAAGACGGCGCACATGCCGTTGAAGTCGTAGAGATAGTTGCAGCGGAAGCGTGCCCGGCCCGGTATCTCGTAGGCGAAATCGAGGTCGCGCGTGCGCAGGTATTCATTCCATTGCTCTTCCGGACAGATCTCCTTGAGGAGCTTCGCCATGGATTTCGGCGTCATGGGCGCCATGTCGACTGCCGCTAGCTGCCCATGGACTCTGAACCCGGGCGAATGCGCGATTTTGAGATGAAGGTCGGACCCTTTTTCCTCAAGCATTCCGAGCAGATATTCGTCAATTGCGGGCATTACTTGAACCACCCCTTCTTGGTTTTTTTCTTGCCTGCGGCCCCGGCAAATCCGTCATCATCGTCACCTTGAACCGCCTGTTGGACGCGGCGACTGAACTCGCGTGACTTGATCTTGCTCAGGGCGAGTTCCTCCGTGATCTCACCGGCTTTGAACAATTCGTAGAGCGATTGATCCATAGAGCGCATACCCTCGCTAACGCCCGTCTGCATGACGCCGGGGAGGTGATGCATTCCTCCCTCGCGAATGATGTTGGCTCCCGCGGCAGTGTTGACAAACAGCTCGCCGGCCACAGTCAGTCCCCCGCCTTTCTTCGGCAGCAGTTGCTGGCAGAGGACGCCACGCAGACTCTCGGAGGTCATTGCTCTGATTTGCTGCTGTTGACTTGGGGGGAAAACTCCCAGTATGCGGTTCAGGGTGTTGGCGGCGTTTCCCGTGTGAAGCGTGCTGATCACGAGGTGTCCCGTCTCCGCGGCGGTAATCGCCATCTCGATTGTCTCCAGGTCGTGGAGTTCGCCGATGACGATGATGTCGGGGTCTTCGCGGAGTGCGCCCCTCAACGCGCTCGCGTAACTCTTTGTATGCGTCCCGATTTCGCGCTGAGTGATGTAACACATGTCGGAGGAGTACAGGACTTCGATCGGATCTTCGACCGTGATCATGTGGTCGTAGCGTTTGTGGTTCAGTTCCTCGACCATAGCCGCCAGAGTCGTCGTCTTGCCGCTGCCGGCAGGGCCTGTGACGAGGATCAGGCCATTGTGGTTGTCCAGGAGCTTGCTGATGTTCTCGTGGTTGGGAAAGCCAAGTTCGCTGAGCGACCGGAGCTCCTGGGGGACAAAGTGGTAGGTGGCTTTCAGACCTTCCTTGTGTTGGACCAGGTTGACGCGGTAGCGTGAGCGGTCTTCGAGCTGAAGGGCATAGGTCATGTCCTTGGCTTTCTGGAACTGCTCGACTCTGTTTGGGGCAAGCAAGGCCATGCTCAAGTTCTCGACCGTCGCAGGATCCAAAGTCTGCTCGGTGATAGGCTTAATCTCGCCATGGAGACGCATGAACGGAATGGCATTGGCGGATAGGTGCACATCACTGGCGCCGAAAGATCGAGCGGCGGACAAGATGTGTCTTAGCGCCTCTCCCGCCTCTTCCGGGAGACACGAAGACAACGCCTGCCAATCCGGCATTTCCGTTCCGAAATCCGGAACAGCGGCTTTCTTGAGTGGAGGCGCGATGGTGGCTGATTCAAGTTCTTCGCTGAGCTTCTGCTCCCCGAGGTGCTCGTCTCGGTCATAGACAGCGATGTCGGCCTCATCCGGCAGGGCTTCCTGTTCGAGGGACGCCATCACAAGGTCGCCCAAGTCATCCTCTTCCTCGAACGGGCCAAGCTCACCGTCCTCTTCGATGCTTTCCTCCGTCTTTCTCTCGACCGCCATGACCTGAGTTCGTTCCGGCATGACCATGGGGCCTTCGATGGGTTCAATGCCGCCTTGGGCCCGCTCGCAGGCCAGATCCAGGACGGTTTGGATTTTCTCCAAGTCTTCGCACAGTCCTTGGTCCATCATGGCCTGGGCAAAGTCCAGAAGGTCGCAGTCTTCGCCCACTGAAGTGACCAGTTGCTGGCACACCTCGGCACTGACCAGGGCATGGTCGATTGCGAGTCGACAGAACCATTTGACGTCCACGTTCACGAGAGTGCCTTCCTGCAGTGTGTGCTGTGTCTGGGTGCGTCCGGGAGACGACTTTATTCATTATAGATGCACGAGGGACAAAGCGCACTCACATCTGTTGGCATAGCCCATCCTCCGTCTTGGAATATGGCGCATTATATGGGGGGGGGAATGCGATGTCAAGGGTAACCTGACGCAGGGGCGAATGCCAGTTTCGTAGATTTTTGAGAAGACCCCGAAACGTCTATGGATCAGACATACACCCCGGATGCAGCTGGAACAAGCTCGAGGAGAGGTAGCGTTCGGATACCCGTGTGCATTGGCTTCCGTGGTGGCCAAGCCGACCTTGCCGGAGTATACTTTTAAGGTGAGAAGAAGACGGGAGGCGAGCGGTCTGCTGGTGCTCGGAAGGTGTGTCCAGTTGCCCCAGACGGACTGAGTTGTCGGAAGGAGATGGTGGGATTCCATGCTTTTTTTCAAGCGCAAGAAGAAAGATGTTGTCGCAGCATCCGAAGCTGCTTCGCCGATGTCCGTCCCTACCGAAAAGGCTTGTGTGGCACCGGAATCGCTGGCTGTCAACGACTTCGAGGCTGGGTGCCTCACGTGCCCAAAATGTCAAACTAGAGTTCCGCTAGCGGATTTTCCCCCATTGCGCCTTGCCCCGTGCCCCAACTGCAAGACCATGAACTTCATGCCTGTGAAGATCAATCGCTTTTGGCTATTCCGCCCGCTCGGCGGCGGGGGGATGGGCAGCGTCTACATGGCCTACGACTTCGAAGAGCCGGAAAAGCTCTTGGCAGCGAAGGTGTTGTTCCGCACGGACGACAACCGGGATGTTGCCATCAAGGCACTGGTCAACGAGTCCCGGATCGGCGAATTGCTGGGCGACCACCCAGGTTTGGTGAAATGCGTTGCCAGTGGCTGCGAAGACAACGAGTATTATTCCGTGATGGAGTATGTCGAAGGAAAGCGGCTGGACAAACTGATTCGCTGGAAGGGAAAGCTGAGCGAACGGCACGTTCTGAAGATCGCCACACAAGTGCTGGCCGCCAATGCGCACATCTACGAAAAAGGCTACCTGTATCGCGATCTTAAGCCCGAGAATATCATTGTCACGGCCAAGGGGCAGGCGGTGCTTCTCGACTATGGCCTCTGCATGTTGCGAGAAGATGCAGTGAAAGCTTTGGACGAGTTTGTAACTGGCTCGCCCTACTTCATGCCTCCGGAGCGTCTGTGGGGTTTGAGCGAGGCTGCCTACAGCGAGATCTACAGCCTCGGGATGGTCATGTACCATGCATTGACCGGGAGCACGTATTTCGATTCCGAGGAGGTGGACGCCCTGGCGCGTCGTCACATTTCTCGCGTTCGTCTGACGACCGCCAGCAAGATGCGCGAGTTCCGTCCTGAGCTGGTTGAGGTGCTCTCGAAGATGGTCAAGCAGGACCATCAGGAGCGCTACCAAACGTTTGAGGAACTGCGGGTGGCACTGCTCCTGCTACAACACGATTTGACCAAAACACGCTCCACATAGACCCTGCGCGAAAGCGTGCAACTCACGATTTACATTGTCCTGTGATTGCATAACGGTGTATGCGTTCGGAAAGGATTGGCTGCGATGGGGATATTCTCGGAATTGGGTGTGGGCGTCGCTTTGGAACAGGCGCTGGCGAAGCAGGAGATCAATGCTCCCACGCCTGTGCAGGAGCAGAGTGTGCCCGAGATTCGTGAGGGGCGTGATGTGTATATGTGCTCGGAGACGGGCACGGGCAAGACGCTTGCCTATCTTCTCCCCTTGATTGAGGGCCTCGATGTCTCATCATCGGGCCTCCAGGTGGTCGTGCTGGCGCCCACGCACGAATTGGGGATGCAGATTCTTCGTCAAGTGCAGGATTTGAAGCAGAACTCAGGTCTCGATTTTCGCGCGGTTTCGCTGGTGGGGGCGGGGTCGTCAAAGCGTCAGCGTGAGAAGCTGAAGAAGCGTCCGCATCTGGTGGTGGGATCGCCAGGTCGCGTTTTGGAATTGATCAAGGCGCGGAAGTTGAAGATGCACACCGTGCGCACGCTGGTGTTCGACGAAGCGGATCGCCTGTTGCATGGGGAGGCGTTGGCATTGTGTCTGCAGATCATTCGATCCTGCGTGCGGGACCGGCAGTTGGTGTTCGTTTCGGCCACGGCCAAGGCGCAATGCCTCGGGCAGGCCCGGAAACAGGCGCCCGATCTGCGGGAGTTGCAGGCGGGCTCGGGCTCCGTTAGTTCGTGCATCGAACATGCGTATCTAGTGTGCGAGGAGCGGGACAAGGCCGATCTGATCCGCCAGCTTTTCCACGCCCTTGAACCCGAGCGTGTGATCGTGTTCACGCATCGCAACGAGATGGTGGAACGCGTCGCGGAAAAACTGTCCTTCCACAGACTGCCCTGCGCGGCTATCCACAGCGAGTGCGACAAAACGGAGCGCGAGCAGGCGCTGCGTGCCTTCCGCAGTGGCAAGGTGCGAGTGCTGGTGGCCTCGGATGTGGCCGCGCGCGGATTGGACGTGAAGGGCGTCACTCACGTGTTCAACTGCGACGCGCCGACCCAGAGCAACGACTACATGCATCGTGTCGGTAGAACGGGCCGCGCGGGCGAAGCGGGGCGCGCAGTCTCGCTCCTGACTGATCGGGAGACACATTTGGTGAAGCGGTACGAACGCGAGTTGGGCGTTCGGTTCTACGCGGCGGTTCTCAAGGCTGGGGAGTTGCTGGTTTCAACGCCGGAATAGGCAAGGAGAATGGCACTGCGTTGATGTGCGGTCCGTTTCACATTCTCCATGGCACCTCGATCGCCTGACCCTCGTCGGCGCTGTGTTTGAAGGTCTCGATCAGTTCATCCACCTCGTAGCCAGTCCAGCGCGATTGCGCACCTTGTTCTCCACGCACGATGTTTGCGCAGAAGAAGGCGGTTGCCCGGTCGAATGGGGACTCTGGACCATAGCGGTACTCCGTCGTCTGCCCGGTGGCGTTGTCGGTATGCACCAGCAGCGATGCCTTGGTGGCGACTTGGTCCCATGCCGCGCTGTAGATTTCGAGACGTCCATTGAGAGCGTTGATCTCGATGCGTTCGTCCCAGCCATCGCGCAGGAAGCCAATCTTGTTGAGTGGATGGGCGAGCGCTTCGAAGTGGACGACTCCGTTGCCGGTCTCCAGGAGAGCGGCGGCCTGCAGATCGTAGTCGCGTCCATCTGGTATGTGCATGCTGGCATAGAGTCGGTGGGGGCGTCCCAATAGAAAGCATACGAGATCGAGGATGTGGCTGCCACCGCAGACCAGGATGCCACCACCGTAGTTGCGGACAAGATCGGAGACACCGCCCGCTGGTGTGTGCATGAACCCCTCCTGCGGCGCCTCGCTCCACAGTTTCCCCCAGCATTGGTAGGCTCGGATATGGGTGGAGAGGATGCGCCCGAGAGAGGGTAGCAACGCCTTGGCCTGTTCCACGGCTGGGATGAAGCGCTTCATGTACGACGTGTAGAAAATGGTGTCTGCTTGTTCGGCCGCCTGCACGATCTCGAACGCATCCCGCGCGCTGGTCGCCAGCGTTTTTTCGCAGATGACCGCCTTGCGGGCTTCGATGGCCGCCAGACAGATGGGCTTATGCACCTTCGACACGGGTGTGACCACGATCATATCGACGGTGGAGTCGGCTATGATCTCCCGGTAGTCCGCCGTGTAGCGCGCCCCGAACTTCTCGGCCCAGGGACGGGCTGCGGCCTCGTTGAGGTCACAGACCCAAGTCACTTCCGCACTGGCTTTCTCCAGTCCGGAAAAATGGAACTTGCTGATGTTTCCACAGCCGATGACTGCTGCTCTGAGTGGCATGGTATGTCTCCTTCTATGTGGGTCCGCCGGGGGGGCGGTGGGCACTGGGTGCAATGACGAGATGATGGGCGCGAGGTTACGAGCGTCCCTCTCCATCCTTTTGCTGGCTTCCGTTTTTCTCTTCTTCCCTTCGAAATCGGTATCGGTATCGAGATCGAAATCGATTTCCCTGTCTTTGCATCCGATCCCGATCCCGATCCCGATCCCGATCCCACATGAGAAATTTCATGACTCTGGACGCATCGCCCGACAGAACTCTCGGTAGATCTCCAACATATACTCATAATTGTCAAGAGGCATGCCGGGGAAGATGGTGTTGGAGGTTCCGAAGATGTAGCCGCCGCCCGGCGAAGCGTGCTCGAGGCAATAGAGCGCGGACTCGCGGATGGCTTCCTTCGGTCCGTCCTGCAACAGATTGCACTGCACATTGCCCATCAGCGCCATCTTTCCATGACAGCGCCGCTTCACCTCGGCGATGTCCATGCCTGCCATGGGATCCACGGATTGGAAGCAGGCTGCGCCGAGGGATAGATAGTCGTCGAGAACCGGCATGATGTCTCCGTCGCTGTGGACGAAGGGAATGGCGCCGCGGTCTCGAATGTGCTGGACCTCTCGGGCTAGATAGGGCGTGACGAACTCGTGGAAGTGGGTCGGGGAGATGAAGGGGCCGCTGTTGAAGGCTATATCGTTGACGAGGAGGATGAAGTCCGCACCCGCGTCGATGAGGCGGTCGAAGGTGGCAATGGCGGTGGTCTCCTTCTCCCGGGCTGCAGCATGCACGCGCTCGGGGTGTTCGACGAGATCGAGTGAAAACTGCATCCAGTCGGTCATGGACTCGATGGACCAGGTGGTGTTTCCCACGACACTGCCGACGAGGATACTTTCCCCGAAGGTTTTCTTCGCGGCGATGACGCCATCGGGGTCGCTCCACGGCCAGAATACCAGCAATGCATCCCACTTGTAGCGTTCGATTATGAGTGCGTAGATTTCCATGCACTGATCGATCATCCGCTCTTTTTCCGTTCGAGAGCACGTCTGCCAGGTGCCACGTTCGGGAAAATCGAGGCCAAATGCGTCTCGTTCAAGCTCGAACATGGTCTCGAAGTGCGGGGGGCG
>JAGLDW010000553.1 GCA_023145395.1 Lentisphaeria bacterium
TAGCTCTTGCTCTGCCAGATCTTGACCGCGCCCTCGGCCAGGGTCAGACTCGCGTCTGGCACCACTAGCTCGTAGTCCACCCCGATCACGCGGCCAAAACCACGACACGTGTCGCAGGCGCCAACGGGCGAATTGAAGGAAAACATGCTGGGAGTGGGGTCGCTGTACCGCAGATCGCAATCGGGACAATGGCGCTGACTGGAAAAGCGCAGGGGCGGACCGAACGCCCCGTCGTCGCCGAGTGGCCGAACCGCGAGCTGCCCACGTCCCTCCGAAAATGCCTGCTCCAGCGCCTCCGCCAAACGTCCTCGGCGATCGGCGGAAAGACGGACCCGGCTGTGGATCACTTCCAGCACGCCATTCGTGACGCCAAGCGTGCGCCGGTAGCCTCGGAGTTCCAGAAACCCACGCACTTCCTCCTCGTCCATGCCCTCGGGCAGACGAACGGAAAAGGTCACGATCACCTCTCGGCAACTGTCTGCTCCAAATTGCTCCACAAGCTTCGCAACCACGCTGACCGGAGTATCTCCTTCGACCGGTTCTCCGCAGCCGCCGCAATAGAGCCGCCCCAGACGCGCGTACAGCAGCTTGAGGTAGTCGTTCAGCTCGGTCATCGTGCCCACGGTGGAACGCGATGTCCGCACAGGGTTGGTCTGGTTGATGGCGATCGCCGGGGGAATCCCCTCGATGCGATCGACCGACGGCTTGTCCATGCGATCGAGAAACTGACGCGCGTAGGCACTGAATGTCTCGACGTAGCGACGTTGCCCCTCGGCATACACGGTGTCAAAGGCCAGGGAGGACTTTCCCGATCCGCTCACACCCGTGACCACGGTCATCCTGTTCAACGGAATCCGGACGCTTACTCCCTTCAGGTTGTTGCCGCGCGCACCCTCGATGATGATCTCTTTGCTCATGCGTCTCCAAAAAGAAGTGATCGTGCTGAAGCCAAACTGTGGAATCTTGGACACGAAGACTAGCGGTGGGTTGCGAACTCCGCAATGCGAATAGGTTCTCGGGGTGCTACCCCAAACCCCGCCGGGGAACGCAAGCGCTCCCCGGACCCCACATCAAAGTTTGCGGGCACGCGCCGGACGAAGCGCCCAGCTCTCCGTGCCCGCAAACGGT
>JAGLDW010000554.1 GCA_023145395.1 Lentisphaeria bacterium
AGGCAACGATCACGGACTCGGCCGGCTGCAGTATCATCTCGCCCCCGATCGGGGATGGAGCCTGGCGTCAGGCCGCCTACGAGGGGATTGAGATCACCTACCGCGGAGATGGCTCGTCGAATCGCATCCCCCTCTATCTCAGCGGTCCTGGAGAGAAAGGCAAGGCGGCGATTCGAACCCGAGTCATGCTGCCCCTTGATCAAAAGGAGTGGAAGACCCTCGTCCTGTCTCCGCCAAAGCCAGCAAAAGGCAAGCCCACACTACAGCTCAACACCATCACCAGCCTGTACTTCGCCTGCCGGAACACATTCACCTTCTCCGTCGCCTCCATACGGCTTCTGACCCAGGGCGATCTCCGCAAGATCGAGGAGGCGAAGCCCGTCGAGCAACGGAATTGGGAAGCCGCCGTGGGAGTGAAAATGCGCGCACTGCCCGGGTTTAAATACGTGCTCGACACACCGGGTCTTCCCCGGGTCCTCATCGTCGGCGACTCGATCACCATCCACTACACGCATCTCCTGCGCAAGCAGCTCGAGGGCAAAGTCAACGTGCACCGCATCCCCGCAAATGGCGGTCCGACGGAACGGGGACTCGCGAACCTCGACAAGTGGCTCCGGCCGGGCAACTGGGATGTCATCTGTTTCAATTTTGGACTGCACGACTCGAAATTCGCGGGCTGGGACCGAAAGACGGGCAAACGCTATTCCACCCCGGAAGCCTATGGCAAGAATCTCGAGCAATTGGTCGTCCGACTGAAAGCGACGGGCGTGAAACTCATCTGGCTCACAACCACACCGATTCCGGAAGGCGCGAAAACCCACGATGTTGGCGACTCGGTCGAGTACAACAAGGTCGCCGCACCGATCATGCGGAAACACGGCATTCCCGTGACCGATCTCTATGCCCTCGTGAAACCGGATCTCGCCACCTACATCCGACCTCGGAACATTCATTTCAATCCCGTCGGCTGCGAACTCTTCGCGCAGAAGGTGGCGAAGGATATTCTGGCACAGCTGAAAACAACGGCGGACTGATCGCGAGGACTGTCTTGCCCCCGCCTGTCTTTTCTGCGTTGGTGCCTGCACCGCCGCGCAAACGACGAAAGCAATGCGACCGGAGGCCTGTCGGCCCCGGATGCCGAGAGAGGTGGACTCGACGATGCCCAACCTACGACCTTTTCTGATCGGCGCATGGCTGACTGGCTTGACGCTGCTCGCGAAGGCCCAACCGGTGCGGGAGCAACTGCACCTGCTGCCGCGGGGCAAGGCTGCAGTCCTCTTTGCGGACATCGCGCCCGAGCGCACGGCGCCACCCTCGTTCGACACCGTCACACACATGGGCGGATGGGACGCCTATGCACGCAGCATCGTTGTCGATCTGGGACGCGTTTATCGCATTGACGCCGTCCACATGGTTGCGGCCCGGCCAACGCGGAACAAGCCACATGCCGATGGGGTGCGTCTGTTCGCAAGCGTCGATAATTGCCACTACGCACCCGTGGACGCCACGTTCGCATTGGAACGCGGCGACAGTGACAAAGTGCTGCACATCGGTCGGTTCACCGGCTTCAGCGCCTATGCGCGGTACGTGAAGATTCACAACCCGTACGAAGGTTCGGAGACAGGCTTCGCCAACCGTGATGCAGCCGAGATGCCAAGAATCTACAGCGTGGCGCCGGATGCAACCTTTCCCACTCTTGACGAGCTTTCCATCCCGGGCTGGGTCGTTCCCGGCCCAGTGCGGATCGCCGGTCGTGTCACTGGCGTGGACGCTGGGATACGTATCCGCGCATCGATCGCCGGCCGCGACATTCCAGTGACTGGTAGCCTGAAAACCGGGAATTTGACGCTGGATATGTCGAATGTGCCGCCCGGTGACGTTGAACTCGCACTCGCGCTGCACGTCGGAGACAATCCCTTTGCTGTGGCTCGAACCGAACGGGTGCTCACCGTCTTCACCACGATTCACACATCGGTCCCGGAAGAAGGCGAGAGGCTGGCCAGACACGAAGGGGTTCGCCTCACTGACCTGACGCAGCTGCAGGAATCCGCGCCCGGGCACGCTGTCGCAACCCCATACAGAACAGCGACTGGACTCGCCGGGACATGGGTTGTCCCACATAAGCACCAGTCCAACGGATTCATCATTCAGTGGGCGCACAAAGGCCGTTTTGCGCTGACCGCCGGAGTTGGGCCGGGTACGGAGCGGGTC
>JAGLDW010000555.1 GCA_023145395.1 Lentisphaeria bacterium
ACAGCGATGCCGTGCACCTGCGCGAGCTTTTCCTCGGCACATTCGAGTGTGGGTCCGGCGCCATGCGGATTCGTCTGAGCCTGCCAGCGAAGTCCGGGGCAGTGGCGTATGTCAAGATCCGCCCGTGGAGGAATCCCCTGGCCTCCGTGGTCCCTCCCCTTGGCGATCAGCGCCGCGTCATCCTGGACAATGACGGGTACTCCGCCTTCTGCGTCCGGATGATGGAAACTCCCGCCGCCATGGCGCGCTATTCCGCTCTGTATCGCCAGACAGCGATTCGCGGTGTCGTGTGGTGCATCGGCAACTTGTCCGAAGTGAACTACACATCCGGCGTTGCACCCTACACGTTCCAAGGGGTGGCGTCACTCGCCGCACCGAGCCACGCGAGAGTGCGCAACGCCCTCGAGGCCTATGCGCGCAGTGGCGAGGACACGCTGGATGCACACCTGCGCATCATGCGTGACGGCAACTTGTTCTCCCTGACCAGTCTGCGTGTGCAGCATGTTCCGAACCCGGCGTACGACAAGGGGCGGTCTTTCCCCTTCTACGACACGCACGAGCAGTGGCGAATCCACAATCGGCAGGGGCAACTCCTGAAACCACTGAGCTATGCGAATGCCGGGGTGCGCGATCGCGCGTTGGCGATTGTGGACGAGGTGCTGGCTCGGGGACCCGATGTATTCCTGCTTGAACTCACGCGCGGTGTCCCCTTTGTGGGCTATCACCCGGATCTGCTGCGCGAGTACCGAAAACGTGTGCCCGGTCCCGAGCTGAGCCCGCCGAAAGACGATCGCGACCCGCATTGGCTCGCGGTGAAGAATGGCCCCATGACCATGCTCATGCGCGCCATTCGCAACGCTGCCGACAGGCACGGCAAACGCCTCGGTCGGCGCATCCGCATCGGGGCGCATGTGGACAACATGGGATTTCGTTCGGAGGGCATTGATCTAGCAACCTGGGTGGACGAGGGCCTGGTCGATATGCTCGTGGCGGGCATTGGTCATGGATCAGACACGATCACGCCGGTTGTCGATGTGGCTGCCAGCCGACGACTGCCGGTCTACGGGCACATACATGCACACTTCGGAGGCAAGGATCCGACGCCCGACGAGGAACGTGCGCGAGCCAGGGGAATCCGCATGCCGCGCACAGGAGGGGGAGTCGAGCGTGACTATTTCATGGCGAAGGCTTTCAAACTCTATAGCCAGGGCGCCGCCGGCATCTACATCTGGGACGGTTTCTTCTACCCAGCCGTTGCCGACCTGGTCGGCGACCCCGACCGCGTCGCCCAATGGTACTGGCTCGAACGCCCGACCCGCAGCTTCAGCCTGAACGTCAAGACTGGGAAATGAACCTGCTGACAGAGGCGGTATGCCACGACTAAATCAGCGAAGATCGATATAAGGCAGGAGCCTCTGAAGTGAGTATTGGGAGCACGATGATGCCAAGTGATTTTCTCATCGACAAGCGCCGACCGAGGATCGAAACCACCGAGGTCCGCGAGCGCGGCATCCGCAACTGCATGCGGAAGCACCCCATCGTACGTATCCTAACCGTGCTGGCCATTGTCGCCAGCCTCTCCTCTTTCGGTATGGAGCTGTTCGTCGGCCCTACTGGCAACGATGCATGGTCCGGACGCTTGCGCGAACCGAACGGTGCACGAACAGATGGTCCGTTTGCCACGCTTGCCGGGGCGCGCGACGCTATCCGGGAGCTGAAGCGCGGGAGGAAACTCACGGAACCGATGGTTGTGACGGTGCGCGGCGGGACGTACCTGCTGAGCAAGACATTCGTCCTGAACGCCGAGGATTCCGGGACCGCAGCGTGTCCGGTCACGTTTCGCGCGTCTCCGGGGGAGCAGGTTGTGTTGAGCGGCGGCAGGCCGGTCAGGGGCTGGCGGAAACATGGCAATGGCGTCTTTGTGACCTCGCTACGTG
>JAGLDW010000556.1 GCA_023145395.1 Lentisphaeria bacterium
GGGAACATGGTCGAGTACAACTCGATCCGCAACACGATGCTCTACACGGCCGACAATGCCGGAATTGCGCTCCGGCAGCACAACGTTGCACAAGCGGTGAAGGATGTGGGCAACGTGATTCGGTTCAACCGGATTCTCGACACCATCGGCTATGGCACCTACCCCCACTGCAGTCACCCGCCAAAAGGATATGGCTCGCCGTTCGCCTGCTGGGGAATCTATCTCGACGGCTCGATCTGCGGAGTCACGGTCTACGGGAACATCATCGCCCGCTCTGGGTCCGGCAGCATCTATGTCCAATTCGGCGGCGGCAACACGATCGAGAACAACATCTTCGTGGAAACCGGGAAGGACGTGCCCCAGTTCAACAACGTGGTGATGTTTGGCTACTTCATGCACACGGACAAGAAAATGGAGTTCTCGCAGCTCCCGAACACGGTCCAGCGCAATGTGTTCTACTATACCGACAAGAACAGGAAGCTGTACTGCGAGGGCTTGTGGGGGCACCCCGAGTGGAACCCAAAACAGGCGCTTTTCGACCACAACCTGATCTGGCACGGCGAGCTGCCCATCGAGATCGAGATGGATCCAAAACACGCCTACGGCTCATTGGCTGAATGGCAGGCGGCCAGCGGGCACGACCAACACTCCGTGGTCGCGGACCCGCTGTTCCTGGATCTGGCGAAGGATGACTACCGGCTGCGCCCCGAATCACCAGCCTTCGGCGTCGGCTTCAAGGACATCAACCGCGATATCGCGAAGATTGGCGCCTATGCGAGTTCGGAGCGCGCGAGCTGGCCGCTGGTGGATTTGGTCCTGGAGAGGGAAGCACCGGTTGTGTTCGAGTACCGGAAGCCGCCGAGGCCGATAGTCGATGGCTTTGAGCTTGCGCCGGCGCTCAGCGCGCCCGCTCGGGCTATGGTGATGGACGAAGGCAAAGCCTCCGTGGAGATCACTCGCGAAGCGGCCGCCACCGGTAGTCAGAGTCTCAAGTTTGCGGACGCCGCAGACCTTGCACACGACTATACCCCACACATTGTCTACACGCTCAACTACCCAATCGCAACACTCCGGTTTTCCGTCGATATTATGAATTCGAAAGATGCTCCGGCGGCATGGTACATGGAGTTTCGTGACTGGCGCAAGGAGCTGTTCGTCGGCCCCACCTTTCGCGGTGCTTCCGACGGCACATTCAGCGTGGGCGGAAAGTTTGGGGAAGAAGGGAAGGCACTCGCGGTGATTCCTCCCGGAACATGGTTCACGGTGGGCATCGAGTTTGAGACCGGGCCGAATGCTCCGAAGACCTATGCCCTCACCCTCAATGTGGCCGGTCGCGCAGAGCAGGTGTTTCCCGACCTGCCATTCGTCGATGTGGCTTTCGAAAACCCCTCCTGGTTCGGAATCTGCAGTCTCAGCACCGAGGCGACTGCCTTTTTTGTGGATAATTTGGTTCTCGGACCGATGGACGCGGAGCAGATGCGGAAAGCCATGCTCTCGCCGACGATCAGAGGACTGCCGAGTTCGCCGCGCGTCTCGGCCGAGATGCAGAATGCCGAACAGCTTGCACTGCATTGGAGCTTTGACGAGACCGGAGGCAACCGGATTGTCGATCATTCCGGAAATGGTCTGGACGGCGACTTGGCCGGGGGCACGCGAGCGCGCGGCTCCTTTGGGACCGCGCTTGTCTGCGATGGTGGCGAAACCGTGGTCGAATTGGATGACGACCCGCGTATTCAGCTGGGACAAGCCGATTTTTCCATCGCGTGCTGGATGTGTCCCACGATGCTCAGCATCGATTCGGCGCATCAACGGCGACGGTTCCTCGACAAGGGCCTCTGGCCCAAGACGTGGTGGAACGTCGATATCCTCAGCGACGGCAGGATCCGCATGGAAATGCATGACTCGGAAAAACAGACGGGGACCACTCAATCCCAGGGTGCCATCGACGAGAATCGCTGGACGCATGTCGCCATTGTCGTCGATCGCCGAAACTCCACGACGACGTACTACCTCAACGGCAGGCGTGACAGTGTCATTCCCCTCCCCGCCGAATTCGCTGGCAGCCTGGACACGGCGGACAAATCGCTGACCATAGGCAATTGGCAACCCTTCATCGGGCTTCTTGGCGAACTCAGAATCTACAAGCGGGCACTGACCGGCGACGAGGTGGCGGCCCAGTACGCGAAAGACAACAAGCGATACACGGACACTGCGTTTCGTTCTAGCGAGAGTCTCCGCATTCCCCGCTGAAATAGCAGGACCCTCCGCTCCGAATCCACTTCTTCATCCCTCCTCTTCATCCGTGCCCCTCATCGATTGGGAGGAGAGACGAGGAGGAGGGTAAGAGCGACCCAGCACGTAGCGGAATTCAACCGTCATCTTTCTCTGTCCTGGCGAACGTGCTCTTCTCCCGCCGAGGCACGAGGTCGGGAGCAAGAGGTTTGTTCTCCTCTGGTTCTTTGCCCCAACGGGGCTCTGCATACCAGCCCAGGGCGACGCTTCGCTATGCCCTGGGCTGGTATGCCGACGCGCGCTGTCATTCCCTCCGGTCACTACTTCACATCCGTGAAGTCTGTCTCGGCAAGACCTCGGCTCAGCGCTCAAGAATCCAGTCAGTTTCCTGGACAACGAAGTAGGGATTATGCGGCGCGAAGCTGCCGAATAATCCCAGTTGAACTAGGCCATTCGGGGTGTCGGGGACAATGGGAGAGTCGCGGAGTCGCGTGCGGAGGGGGGCGCCGAAGGAGCCGAATTGGGACCTTTCAAGGTGGATGGCGCATGGGTTCCCCCTCCCGGTTCGAAAGACGTTCGAGGCGGGTGCGGCGAGGCGCTTGAGCCGGGCGGCGAGACGCTTGGCCAGGTCTCCCGGCCCCGGCCCCGTCTGGAGCTGGAGCGCGTGCAGCGCCGAACCACAAGGGTCTTTGGAGTGCTGGAGGAGTGAAGCATTGGGAATCAGCGAGTCCATCGGCGATGGCTCTGTTTGCCATCGGTCGCATGCGTCTCTATTTTGTGTCCACACACAAGCTCGTCTTTCCATGCGGACGAAAAACCGTATTTTCGTGCTGATCCCAGAAAGGGTTTTCTGCCATGATCTCCGCGACGCCTCCGATTCCGCCTCCGCCCACGATGGCGCAGTGGACCTTTGTCGAGGAACTGGCCCAGCGCGAGCCGGCCCGGGTCAACTGGGCACTGGACAGCCCGGCGAACGAGTGCGCGGATCTGTCCGGCGGTGTCCGCATGAACTACGCGTTCCCCGATCCCGAGCACGTTTTGGACACGGTCCACGAGGAGATGGGGCATTTTTTCGCGGACGTTGGTTTGGGCGAGGGCACCTACGAGATCGTGACTGCGGAGGCTCCCACGGAGCAGTTCGAGGCTTTTCGGATCAAGGTGACGCCGCAGCGCTGCGTGGTGGAAGCCGCTGACACGGAGGGGATCCGCCGCGCACTGTATTTCCTGTGTGACGAACTCCGCCGCGCGACCGCGCCTCAGCTCGCTCTCGGAATGATCGAGCGCCGACCCCATGTGCATACGCGTATCTCGCGCTGCTGCCATGGGCCCAAGAACCGACCCGGAGACTATGCCACCAAGCCGGGCATGCCCAACTCGCTCGAGCAGGTGTTCGGCACCCCGGAATACGACCGCTGGAAAGACGAGCCGGAGATGCGCGACGAGTTGTTCGACGACCGTGAGTACTTCCCGGAAGCCTACTTGGCTCGACTGGCGGCGGACGCGGTGAATGGGCTCTGGGTCACGGGCATGTTCTGGCAGCTCTGCCGGACACCAACTCTCCCTGGCTTCGGCCCGCACAGCGAGCGCCGGATGGCGCATTTGCGGCGGCTTGTGGCACGATGCGCACGCTATGGCATCAAAATCTATCTATTCTGCATTGAGCCCAGGGCAACGACTGACCGCAATATGCACGCGGAACTCCCTGCGGAGATGCTTGGGCACCTGGGCAGAATGTACTGCACCAGCACGCCACTAGGGCAACAGGCGCTCGACGAGTGCGTGCGCTTCCTCTTCAGCGAATGCCCCGGCCTGGGCGGCCTGATCAACCTCTGCATTGGCGAACGCGGAACGCATTGCCACAGCAGCTGGCTCAACCAGCCAAACACCTGCCCGCGCTGCAGCAAACGCGATCCCTACGACGTGCTCAGCGACACTCTCACGATCATGGAGAAGGCCATGCATGAGACGGCGCCCGAGGCCCAGCTCATCGCCTGGCCCTACAGTCAGTATCTCGTCTGGGGCATCGAGAAGACGCGCGACTACGCGCCCCATGTTCCCGAGGGGGTGACGCTGATGCACAATTTCGAGTCGGCCGGAGAGTGCGAGCAGCTTGGAAAAATGCGTCGCCTCGACGACTACTGGCTGGCCTGGCCCGGTCCAAGCCAGCTTTTTCGCGACTGTGCGGAGGGCGCCCGGACGGCGGGGCGCGAGACCGGCGCCAAGATCCAGACAGGCTGCTCGTACGAGATGGCGACGGTGCCCTTCGTGCCGGTTCCGGGGAACCTTTGGCGCAAATACAGCGCCATTCGCGAGCTGGGCGTTGGCACGGTCATGCAATGCTGGCTGGTCGGCAGCTTCCCGTCGCCCATGACCAAGGCGGGCGGGGAACTCTCTTTCGAACCATTCCCCGAAGACGAGAACGCGTTCATGCAGCATTTGGCGACCATCGACTGGCAGGGACACCAGGACAGCGTGGGCGAGGCCTGGCGACTCTTTGGAGAAGCATATCGGAACTACCCGTTCTCGCGTATTTTCAGCTACTACTCCCCCATGAACAACGGACCGGTGTGGCCGTTGCACTTGATCCCCCGCGACATCGGTCTGCAGCCGCCGTTCCGCGCCAACCGCCCTCCCTCGGGAGACCGGATCGGCGAGTGCCTGGGAGACGCCCTGAATCTGCGGGAAGCGCTACTGCTGTGCAAGCGCATGCGGGATGGCTGGGCGACGGGCATAGCGTTGCTCGAACCGCTTCGCGCCGTCTATGCGGACAACGCGGCGCGCCTGCGGGACATCGCCGTCTGCGAAGCCGTCGGCCTGCAAATCCGTTCCTCGCACAACATCCTGAGCTTCTATCAGCTCCGGGAGGAGCTTGCCTGGACCGAGGCACTCGCGCCCAGGCTCGAAATCCTCGAACGGATGCGGGAGCTTGTGGTCGAGGAGACACAACTCAGCGCCAGACTTCTGGAACATGCGGAGACAGACACACGACTTGGTTTCCAGGCGGATTCAGAATGCCATATCTACTACCCCGCCAAACTACGCTGGCGCATGGATGTGCTTGACAACCTGATCGCGGAGGAGTTCACGCAGGTGGAGCAAGCGCTCCGGGCGGGACAGGATCCGTTCGCCGCCTACACAGCCCGGGCGCCCGAGGGAGCGTTGATGCAGAGCCGATGCTGCACGGCGCCACCCAGAATGGATGGGCGGGTGGAAGGCGAGCAGTGGCTGGCCTGCGAGCCGGTTGCCGTACAGGCCTGCGAGCCATCCGCTTCGGACGCCGCAACGGAGCGCGCCACCTGCATGCGTGCCTGCTGGGACGAGGATGCGCTCTACCTTGCCTTCGTCTGCAACGAGCCCGACATGGCGAGGATACGGACGGCGGCGGCGGACGCCGAACCGGTGGCGCCCAACACGAACGACTATGTGCAGATCAGCCTCGAACCGCAGCGCCTCTGGCCAGTCCGCCGAATCTTCGTGACCGCCTCTGGCGCGCGCCACCATTTGACCTTGGAAACGCTGCCGAACTACACTTGGGAAGCGGCCTCCCACCGCGGCGACGACTTCTGGTCCGTCACCCTCCGACTGCCGTGGGAATGGGTGTCGCCAGACGGTGTCTTCAGCGGTCGGCCCATTCGGTTGATGGCACAGCGCAATGTCCCTCTCGACGATGGTTCCGGAGGCGCGGTGTGCCTGCGACTGCACTGGCCGTGTCTGCCTACCCTTCTGCCGCCCAGGCTGATGCAGTTCCCCGAGAATCCGTCCGATCTCGGCTGGTGCCTGCTGTAGCCGCAGGCTCATTGGAGCACTCGAACCTGCTCAAGCTTTGCTTGGTGGAGGCCTGCCTCGGCCCTCACTCAATCTTCTCACAAGGGTTCCAGCAGGGGCCGGCACGGAAGCCGGGTGCCTTCCTGCTGTGCATGTGGCTGGCAGTGCCCTTGCTCGCGCTCGCCGGTGTGGCTCCCAAACTGACAAACCCCAGCTTTTCCGACAATGGCAAGATTCCGCACGGTCGGCAAGTTGCGGGGGCAACCGCTTCCACAGCCAAGACCCAAGATCCACCGCTGAAGCCCAAGCCGTACAAGATCGGAATTGCACCCTCGCACATCACAGCGCCAACTGCACCCCTGTTCGGGAGCCACGTCGGCGAGTGGGCGGAGGTGCGCGAAAACATCGATTTCTACAAGATCTACTCCCTGCAGGCGGTTCCTCCCAAATGGGCGTCCCAGTTGCCCGTCGATGCCTTTGCCGACACGCAGGTCGGGTTGATCACCAATTTCCCGAATTGGCACTACACGGCGGATCACCCCGGCATGCTCGGAAGCTGGACAAAACGGACGGGCGTGCACTACCTGGATGTCCTGGAAGCCGTCCACCGCGCGACCCGGGCAAAAGGGATGGCGTTCGATTTTGTCGAAGTGGACTGTCCCTGGAACTACTATCGCGCCACGGCGAACCGGGATGATCCGTCCCGGCGCGTGGACAACGCGACCAAGTTCAAAGCACTGCAACAATGGTGCAGAGAGCGGGACATGGAGTTCTGGCTGGTGGTCAACCGCGACACCAACCCGCAAAAAGTGGCTGGCAAGGTCCAAATGGGGAACCGCCTCTTTCACGATGGCACGTTGACGTATATACGGCAGCTACGCCGAGACGGTGTGTTCCCAGACTGCTTCACCATCCAGTCCTGGTACAAACTCCCTGACAAGCATCTGCCGGAGGGGTCCGGCTACTCGTTCATGCATGCGGCTCGCGACGCCATCCGACTAATCCGCGAGCTATTCCCGGAAAAAGACAGGACTGACGCCAGATAGACCGAACGACCTTGTGTCGGGAGATCATCTCTTTTGCGCAGTTGCGTGCGCGATGGACCCCAACGACCTTGTGTCGTAAGATTATCTCTTTTGCGCAGTTGCGTGCGCTATGGACCCCAACGACCTTGCGTCGTTGGTGAACAAGATCACCTCTTTTGCGCCTACAAGCCTCTCCCGCCCCGCAGCGGTGAACCGCTGCGGGGCGGGAGGGGGAAGAGGGTGTCGCACTCACACCGAAGACTTCAATCATAGGCTCCAACGGCACAAGGCCGCTGGGGGCCACGGGCACCACTTTAGGCGCCAACGGACACGCAGTGTGGCGGCGTCTGAGGGCAGACGCCCTCCAGGGG
>JAGLDW010000557.1 GCA_023145395.1 Lentisphaeria bacterium
TTGCGACATCACCGTGCCCGCCAACACAACGGCGACCATTCTGCTGCCGTGCCGGGACTTGGAGCAGGTGCGCGTGAATGGGCAGACGGCCGCCGGCGCCATGGGGGTGTTGGAGGTCAAGGCGGATGGCGGGCTGCTGGTGGGGGCGGGGCGGTACAGGGTGCAGTTTGCGTTGGAGTAGGGCTGGGGGGAGTGGACCTAGTCCCAAAACAAGCGTATCTCCCCAGGTAGACTGAGATGGCGGCGTCCCGGGTCGCATTGTGGGCACCAAAGATGCCCTCTAAGTTGTCCTGTGCAGGTGTTTCTTCCTTGTCCGGTCAGTTTCGGGACGCCACGCCCGCAGTTTTCGCGCTTTCGTCCCGATGACGACCCTCCCGAACACAGCTATCCTGCGCGGTGCCGACATCCGGCAATGCCAAAACGCCAGGCGCGCGTCATAGTCGACAGGCAAAGCGCTCGTTCCGTATCCATGCGAACATTTCCAGAAAGGACTCGACGTAGGGCGTCCACGCGAGCACGCGCAGTTTGATCTGACGGGCTTGTAGAAGAACTTGCGCGGGCAGCGCCATGAAGCCGTTGAGGAAACGCGGGAACTCCATCCGTATTACCTCAGTGCCTGTTTTCTTGTCGGGCATGAGAATGCCGTACCAGGCCTTCAGGTTCCAGGCGAGCGCGGCCATGACCATGTATGCGCCGTTGCTGTAAAGGTCGCCGCTGGGCTGGCGCATGGCGTTAATGCCGTTCTTCAACTGTTCGATGTCGTTTTCGTGGTCGCACCGACCGTTGATGAAACGCACGACCTGGCGCGCCGTCATTTTAGTGTCGTTAGTGATATAGAAGAAGTAACGGATCTCGTCGAAAAGCACATCCTCGCCCTTCTCAATGCTCAGATTCTTGCGTATGACCACCATCCGGTAGTCTTGTCCGCATTTTCCCGGACGATAGGTGAACTCGGCGACCTGTTCCGATTTCAGACGAATGTTCTTGTAGCCTTTTTCCTTGACTATGCGTTCCTTCACATTGGCGCGCCGCGCGCGGCGGTTGCCTTTGCCCGTGTGTTTGGAGCCTCGAACAAGGGGCTTCCAGCACTTTTCCTCAAGGCCGTCGGCGATATTCACCAAGTTCTTCCGGGCATCCATGCCGAAAACGAAGTTCACCTTGTCCTTGGTCCAACGGTCGAAATGCGCCGTCAGCGAAAAGTCCGTGTCCCCGCGCAGCCAGACCGTCTTGAAAGACTCCCGGACCAGCGCGATAGCGCGATCCATGTATGTGGCCGAATCCTCGTGAGAGGCGACATTGCCGGGACGGTTGACCAGATAGAGCGGCTCGCGCGTATTGGACAAGCTCACCACCAGAGGATGATATCCCCAGATTCCGTTGTAGGAAAGGCTCATGCCCTCCTTGCATTCGCCCGTCGTGGGCGCCAGCGTGCCGTCCGTATCGATGATTGCCTTGCGGCGCTCTTTGGCTGGAAGCGTGTTCCATATGCCGGGCCGAACCGCGTTGATGGCTTCCATAAGATTCAGCACCGCCGCTTCATCGGTGAAGCGCCGCGTGAAATCCCCCGCCGTCGTCGGATCGGGAATCCGCTGAGCGCCCAACGCGTTCATGTACGACTGGTCATTGCGGCGCAATTCCAGGTCTTCAAGGAATCTTCCGCCCGACAGAATGTTGAACGCAATATTCAGGATGTGGTCCGACTCGTGATAGGGCTTATGAACCTTCAGCACATGGACTTTCTCATCCAGCGAATCCACCAGGCCGATGACGCGCGCCAGTTGATGCATGGCCGCCACGCCGCCCCACGCCGTCGCTTCCACGCGGCCCGATACTTCGTAGGCCACGTTGCTGGCACTCATCATCGGCATCGCGCGATATTCATGTTCATTAGCCAATCGCTCAAGGATCTCAGTTTCTCGTTTCTTCAGCTTTGCCCGGTCCTTTTTCTTCACTCGAATTGACCCTTTCCGTAGGTGTTGTGAGTTGCGTATAACTCTATAACACCCTTACGGGGCAAAATGATCCCGAGTTCTTGAAAAAATCTCGCGGGAGAGTTACGCTGGTCTTAGGTCTAGACGCCTCGTAACCTTCTCAAGATTCCCGGAGTCCTCGTACTCAAAGGTCGTCAGCCTGTCCAAAGCGTCGGTGAT
>JAGLDW010000558.1 GCA_023145395.1 Lentisphaeria bacterium
CGCACCCGTGCGCCGTCCACCCCCGCGGTTCGCACCGATGCGCCGTCCACCCCCGCGGTTCGCACCGATGCGCCGTCCACCCCCGCGGTTCGCACCGATGCGCCGTCCACCCCCCAGGGTTTCTAACTCAAACCAATCCGTTACGCTTCCGATACCGAATCTCAACCCGCTCGGCCGCGCTTTGGTCCAAACCGATCGCATCCGCGAAGCCGAGGACCTCCGCCTTCGCGCCTTCGTCCAACCGGCCGCCCGGGTAGGCGCTGTCCATGGCCTGATCGATCACGAAGGCCTGGGCGTAGGTCTTAATCTCCCCGGCCCGTCCTTCAGCCAGACCCAGCCCCGCGGCCTGCTCGCCCAATCGCGCGGCCTCCGCCGGATCGAGATCCTTGTCGGTGCAGGCGAGGGCCCAGGCGATCATCAACATGGTCTCCCGGGACGTGCCCTGGCTGCATTCGGCCAATTCGGCGGCCGAGAGCTTGGCTCTTTTGCTCAGCTCGTCGATCGAGCCCAAATCCGGCGTGATGAAATCGGCCAGGAAGATTTTTTCTTCGTCGGCCAAATGCCCATCGGCCTGGGCGATTTCGACCAACATCCGCGCCATCACGCCCTTGTCGTATTTTTGGGTTACCGGGGCGGCGTTGAGCTGCTTGGCGAAGTCGGTCAGGATTTCGCCCGCCGTGGCGGCCGAGATCCAGCGATTGTTTTTGCCTTCCCACACGAACTGCGACGAAACACTCTCGAAAGCCGAAACCACGGCCGCTTGTTTTTCCTCGTCGGAAAACGACTGGCCGGCACCGGCGGTCGCGCCACTCACCACCGCGCCACCCACGTCGGCACCCAGGCGACCGAGCATGCCGCCCCCAAGGGCGGAACGCACGGTCCGAGACACGGCGGAGCGCAGTTTCCACATCATGCTTCGCTTGATCGACGACTTGGCCACATCGCCAAGGCCCTTGCCTTTCTGGATCATGGCGGAACCTTGCACCGCGGTGCCGGAAACCGGGCATTTGAACACGCACTTCATCATGGCGCCTTCCTGGTTGGCGGATTCAAGCATCGGCTTAATGGATTCATGGGTTACTTCGGGCATGTGCACACCTCTTTCGATATGGGGGAAAGGTTCTATGGGCAATTTTCTGGTTGGCGACAGCTGCCGTCCGAGCACCAGACGTCCCCGCCACCGCAGCATTCGTCACTGTAGGCATCCAGGCAGCAGCCATTCGCTCGGCAGTACATGCTGATGGGGCAGGGTTGGTCGTTGTACCCCTCGCAGACACAAATTTCGTTTATGCAGGCTATCCCGGGCGGTCCCGCGCAGTAACCGGCAAGGCATTCGCAAGCGCCGTTAACACATTGCTCACCAGTCCAGCACGCTGCCCCGCAAATACCGCAGTTTGCCGAGTCGATGGAGAGGTCGGTGCATTCGGCGTTGTCATTGGAGGTGGAGCAGCAGGCCTCAGGCGGCTCACAACCATCGGATTGAGTTCCGCAGCCGCATTGATCCGTGTCTGGACTGCAAAACGCATCGGAGAAGACGTAGTTTTTGCAGGTTTCGTCCTCTCCGGTGCATATACACAACCACGAACCATTCACGCCAGTCGGTTCGCAGTAAGGACCGCCGGTGTCGGGCGCGCATGCGCCCTCGCAGTCGAAACAGTGTTCTCCATTATGCGGAATACAGGCACCGCGACCATCATCGCCCGAACAACAGATCTCTTCAGGGTAGCAATCCGGGTTGCCGTCCGGGTCGTCCAGATTACCGGCGGCTATGCCGTCGTTTTGTGACAGGTCACAGCCGCAAAAGAACCCATCCGCACCCTCATCACAAAGGGGCCCGGCGCAGACGATCCCGCAGCCGCCGCAGTTGTTCGTGCTGTCGAAGGCCGTCTCGCATCCCGCGGAATTGGAATCGCAATCCCCCCAGCCGGCCACGCATTCGAAGACGCAGCGATTTGTCAGGGTGTCGCAGGTGGCGTTTTGTACGTTGGGCTGAAGCAGGCAGTTCTCCCGGCAAGCGCCGCAGTGCTCGACATTTTGCTCTTGTTCGCAGCCGTTGGAGCGATC
>JAGLDW010000559.1 GCA_023145395.1 Lentisphaeria bacterium
CAGGCGGGCAAGGCCAAGCGCTACAAGGATCTTGCCGAGGAGGTGCGCGGGCTGGACATCTATGTGACCCGCGAAAAGCTGACGGAATACGCACAGAAGATCAACGAGTTTACCGGCGAGCTGCAAATCCTCGAACGCAAACTGCGCGAGCTGCATGAGCAGGTGGAATCCGGCGAGTCCGAGGCCGAAAGCTCCCGCCAGGCCCTGACCCAGTTGGAGGAAACCATCTCGCAGGCTATGGAGCAGGCCTCCGCCGCCCGAAGCGAGCTGGAGCGTACCCGCAACTTGATCGCCATGAACACCGACCGCATCGCGGAACTGACCACCCTCGCCCAACGCAACACGCAGGAGACCGAAGAGGCTCGCGTACGGCTCGAAACCCACCGCAACGAACTCACCAAGATTATCGACGAAATGGCCACCTCTGAAACCGAGAAGGCCACTGCCAAAGAAGAACTCGACCGCGCCATGCAGGTGCAACGGGACGTGGAGGAGCAGATGAACTCCACCCGCGCGCAGCTTAATGGCCTGCGCAACGAGTCGGTCGCCCTTGATAGTACCTCCGCCAAAATGCAGAACGAGCTCAACGAACTCGATGCCCGCGACCGCTCCTCCATGCTCAAGAAAGAGCGCCTCTCCACCGAAAAGTCCGAACTCGACCGTTCGCTTAAATCATTCATTGAACATCAGCAAGAGATGGATGCCAAAGCCGAAATACTTTCTGGGAAAGTCGCCGAGCAAGCCCAGACGCTCAACACCCTCGCTGTCGAACGCAGCGGACGCAAAGAACGCATTTCCGAACAGGAACGTTCGCTGAACGAAAACCTTAAAACAGCCGCCGCCAAACAGGCCCAGCTCGAAATGCTCTCCGGTGGTGAAGCCCGGCAGGAAGGCTTCCCACCCGGTGCGCAGGTGTTGCTGGATCCGCCCGCCGACTTTACGCCCGACCGCACCAGCATCATCGGCCCGCTCGCCGAGCAGCTCACGACTTCGGCGGAATACCAGACCGCGCTCGAAGCCATCCTGCGCCCCTGCATCGACGCCATCGTCGTCACGGACGAGGCCTGCGCCCGCGATGCCCTTACCTGGCTACGCGAGCAGGAAGCCGGCAGCGCCCGCCTCCTGAGCGTCGCCACCTCCAAGGAGGAAGCTCCGCTCGACAGCTCCTCGCCCATCGGTAAGGGGCTCCTCGACTGCATCACCTTTAACGACCGTGTTGCACCGCTCGTACGGCGCCTCTTCTGGAACGTTCGCGTCGTCGGATCCGAGGTAGAAATCCCGCCCGTCCTTGCATCCGACACCGTCGTCGTCTCGCAAAACGGCACCGTGGTTTCGGGCGGCGGCACCTCCGAACTATGGATGCCCGGCACCGAGGACAAAAGCCCCCTCGCCCGCCACCAGCTACGCGAACAACTGCAAGGCGA
>JAGLDW010000056.1 GCA_023145395.1 Lentisphaeria bacterium
AGTTCGGAGATATGGGCAGCCTGACTTTGATGCTAAGGTGGCCGATTTTCTGAAGTTAGTTGATGGTGGGTTGGCGGCGAGATACGCGAAACCCAGGAAGAGCAAGATGATTAGTGTCTCTCTTTCCGGTGGGGGCAGTTTTGAGCTATCTCCAGGGAAACACAATGTTCTTCAAAGGGATATCGTTCAAACTTTTCTTCCTAAATTTGCCCCAGGGGCAGTGCTTTTGTACTTTGGTGACACGGCGAAAAAGACGCTAATTCTTGACAAGAAAAGGCTTAGTGAATTAGCTATCTCGATAACGAAACATGACAAGCTTCCAGATGTAGTAGCTCTATATGAGGAAAAGAACTGGTTGTTTTTGATTGAAGCGGTGGCAACCTCCGGTCCTGTGTCTCCTAACCGTTATAGTGAGTTTAAGAATGTGCTGAAGAACTGTCCAATTGGGACAATATGGGTGTCTGCTTTTTTGGACTTCAAGACGTTCAAGAAATACGCCGATGATATTGCATGGGAGACGGAGGTATGGATTGCCGATGCTCCCGGGCATTTGCTTCACTACAACGGGGACAGGTTCCTCGGGCCGCGATAGCAGACGTTGACGCCTGTCTTGCCAAAGCGGGGACGCGACAACTACCCTGACGTATGGAGCACGGCAAGACTTCGCGTCTCCTCGTGCCGCGGAAAAGTTGCCTCAAGGCACTTGGAAATGCAGATGTCTTGAGAATGGGCCGTCTCTTGAAGCAAACGTGGCATCGGAAGAACTTCCGCCCACCCGCCGTGCTTGTTTTCCATAGCTGCGGCTGTTCCTCTGTCTAAAGGAAAGCTCCAGCCCGAGGATCGCGTTGAAGTACCTCTTGTCCCCAAGCTGAGGGCTGAGTTGGACCTTTCTGTGGGATCGTTTCATCAGGCTAGCGGCGATGGGGGAATTCTTGATACCCTCGTAGATTAATGGTTTGGATTCTCTATGACCTGTGATCGCCGGAGCGTTGGACAGAGATGGCCTCTCGTGGTCGCTATCTGTCTTGGCGCGGGCTCTCTGGGGCTCAATGCCTGCGTCTTCGATGGCAGGGGGGTTGGTGCGTCCGATCGTGGATCCTGGCCCGACGCGTCGATGCCGGAGCTTTCGGCGGGCGACAGGTCGATCGACGTGGCGCCTTCGGACCTGAGCCCTGGCGACGATGTTGCTGTTCATGACACGCGGCCGGCAGACACGCTCTCGCCCGACATGCTCTCATCCGACACGCTCTCACCCGACACGCTCTCACCATGTGCGTCGTGTGGGCTCTTGAGCTGCAACGTATCTCAATCGCGGTGCAATCGTCTGAGGCCTGCGAACATCGATCTCGCGACGATCACAATGGCCTGGCCGGTCGCGACGGCGTCGTGTCGGATCGTCGCGAATGGGAGCGTCAACGGTGAGACAGGGCGTCTCGGAGCCTGCCGAAGCCCCGGCGCTGAGGGCACGGCGCCCGGTGGTGTCTACTGGAAGCGGATCGTGCAGCCTGGGACTGGAACGAAGGTTGCGCTCTTTGTCGTGGACAGCCTGACTGTCGACGCGGGGCTTGTTCTGAAAGGGGAAGGCGGGCTGCCGATCGTGATCGTTGGGCGGAAGACCCTCGTCATTCGTGGGACGATCGACGTCGGGGCTACTCATGGCACAGCGGGGCCCGGAGGCGGCGCGGGGGGCGCGTCGGACGGCGCGGACGCGGCCACGTGTCGTGGCCACGGGGGCTATGGTGGGAGCACGGCGCAGTCCTCTTATGATAGCGGTGGCGGTGGTGGCGGCTGGGGCGGCGCGGGCGGCAGGGGGGGCGCTGGTGGTTATTCGGTGTCAGGCGGTTCGGCGGGGAGCGGGCTTCCCAACGATCCCCTGATTCCCCTATTCGGAGGTTGCGGAGGTGGCGCCGGTGGCGGGGCCAGCGGGGGTGGTGCGGGTGGTGCGGGGGGAGGCGCCTTGCAGCTCAGCGCCACAGAGCGTATCGAGATCGCCTCTTTAGGGCTCATCCGGGCCTCAGGGGGAGGAGGTCTTGGCGGTGAGAATCTTCGGGCAGGCGGGGGCGGCGGCAGCGGTGGGTCCATTCTCATCGAGACGCCCACTTTTATCTGGGCG
>JAGLDW010000560.1 GCA_023145395.1 Lentisphaeria bacterium
CCGTCCGTCCGGAAAAACCGAAGTTGCGCATCGTCACCTGTGGCCAGACAAGTGACTTCGCTCTCACCAAACAGACGACCAGCATGGACTGCGCCGATCCTGCCCGTCGCCTGATAGAACTGACAGAAATCACCGGTCGAATTCACGACCCCGACGGTGCCGTCGTCGCAGCCGACAAGAGCACCCCCATCCTCCATGGGCGCAAAGCAAGTAGCGACTCCGGGAAGCTGCAGCCGCCACACTTCGGCAAGCCCGGAGCGCTGGATGCTCGCGGGACGCGCAGCGGTCGAGGTGCCCGCGTTCTGCTCGACGAGGAGACGATGCTCTTCCGGCAGAGTCAATTCCTCCCGGCCATCGACCTCAACACTGCCTGGGCGAGCCGTGACCGAGATGCCCTCTCCGTCGAGCACAATCCCATCGGCGTCATCCCAGCGCACCGAACGGCGGGGGGATTCCGCATTCGCGTTGGGCAGCAGCAGATTGACAAAGCACACCTTCTCACCGGCTGACAGGTGCAGCACGCGCTTCTCGCAGAGCACCTTGGGGCTTCCTTCGCCGTAGTTGTATTTCGGGTACTCCGTGGAGTTCAGGGGCAGGCACTCCAGATCCAATCGCCGGTCTGAGCCGGTCAGTTCGATCACATGAAAGTGTTCGCCATCGTGTTCGGCATGCATTCCGTGCTCGGTGGAATCCGCAGAGCCAAGCGTTCGCCAGTAGCAGCGCAGTTCGTAGTCGCCGGCCTCTCTCGCCTCGAGCATATCGATGGCCAGCAGACAGTCTCCCTTCAGCCACAGCAGGCGTCTTGTCCAGTCGCAACCGTTGTAGTCCACCAGCACGCTCTGCGTGAGCGCACCGCCGGAAAATTCCTCCGCGAAGTCGAGCCGTGCGGTCACGGGGACAGGATCGTGTCCGCCATCTCGAATCACCATGATGGTGTTGTGCTGCTTGGGCATACGCCGGATGTAGTCGTTGTCCACCAGAAACAGCCTGCCGCCAACCTGGTACTGACTGATGGAGTTCGCGTCGGGATGTCCGTGCTGCCCATCCCCGAAGCCCTGAGCCAACACGTAGTCGTCGTCGGCTCCCCAGCCGCCCCGAAAAGAGAATTTATCGAAGCACTTCTCGACCGGCACATTCGTCAATCTCACGGGAGGCGGATAGTTCGGGAACCGCGGAAGGTCTGTCCACTGGTGCACGACAGGCTCGAGCGGCAGGACAAACAGGCCAACGTGCTTCTCGGGCGGCGCGCTGCGGAGTTCGCGGGTGAAGACATCGGCGGCGACGACTGCCGGCGCGGATTGCTCGGCCACCCATTTCAGGCCGGAATCTCCATGCCATTCGGCGGCACGCAGAAGAATGTTCGCCGCGTTGTCACCCCGTGTATGATACCCTCCGCAATCGCCAAACGGCACGAGGTCAAACCGGTTGTTCTGGATTGTGATCGCCAGATCGGCGTAGCGGAGCATCTTTTCGCTTCGTGCATAACTGGTGTCACCCTGCGCAAGACATACCTGCAGCAGGTGATTGCCAACCAGCCAGCTGTAGCCACCACCACCCTCGTCAAAGGAGCGCCCGCCACGGGATGCGCGGTCGAAGACCTGAGACGACTTGGCGAGCCATGCATCGATATCGACCACCTCGTAGCCGTGCCGGCGGAGGTGCATGCAGCCAAAGTAGAGTCCCTTGGCAGGAAAGGTGTGGTGGTTGAACACCTGGTGCTCGTCTTCCGTGATCCGCCACTTCTGGTAGGTGATCGAGTCATGGCAATACTCTGTGCAGGACGCGATGAAGTTCGCCACCAGCAATCGTTCGTCATCGGAAAAATAGGAAAACGCCTCAGCCTTGTCCCAGGCGATCACCAACGTGTCCGTCCAAAAATCCACAGCGGACATCAGCCAGAAGGACAGGGGTGCTTCGCCGGTCGCATAGGGAGTGACGAGCTGGATGAAGGCACGCGCCCAACGCTCCTCGCCTGCGGAGTTCAGGTGATTCAGCGCCGTCAGAAAAGCGCCGGGCCTACCTGCGTAGGAACCGGGGTCGCGTGCATCGGCCTCGTCCAGGAGTTTTTGTGGATCCGGAGTCTCGGGTCGCGGCTCCACCTCGAACAGACGTTCGTCGATTCCCCAGCGCCCATCCGTGCAGGAAAGACGTTCAAGCAGACGCTCGCTACCGCGTGCGCACGCTTTGGCAGTGGCGCCAAGCACCGCCAGAACATTGTGTCCATCACCAAACGGATTGTGGATCGAGATGACACGAAGGTTGGCTTTGGAGTAGTCGCCATGGCTGAAGTAGCCCAGGTAGTGCAGTCTGCGCAGCAGCGTGTTGTTCCCCGCATGTCCCAACGCAATGATATTCCGAGGCAGGCACGTCGCGTCGAGAGCGAACGTGTCGCCAAGCAAAGGTAGTTGTGTGCCTGTGAGAGTGGCAAGCTCATCCCGCAGGCACACGGCACACTCCTGGAATCCCTCCGTTTCCGGCGCGATGATGCCAGCGCAATCGGACGGCCCAACCAATTCCGTCTTCTCGCTCAAGAGCGCGAGTTCTGCAATCCGCCCAGTGTCGATCCGCAGTTCGATCATCGCACCACGCGCATCGTCCGTGTTCGTATCCTTCATGGAGATCAGCCTTTCCTCTCGGCTCTGGCAACGCATCCACCTGGCAACGGTCCTATTCAAAGACGGTACGATACCGGTCCCGAAACGGGACACAATGCCGAGGAGCAGGAATCGAACTCCGAAAATCAGGGAGAACGGCCCGTGAGCCGCGCGCAATGCGCAAAGCCAAAGCCAGTGTCCCATGGAGGGCGAAGCTCCCGCTGAGCCGCATACGGCGAACTCCGCAAAGCCCAGAGTGGCCGGAGTCAGCCTGCCTCCGGCGTGTGCGCAGTCCGCATTGCGGCGGTTCAGCGGGTCGCCCCCCCCCCTCCTAGGGCAACGAATGTGCAGTGCCCAGATGTTCTTCAAAACCCGCTTTCAGATCGGGAACGAGAATGGCTCCTTTGAAATTTTTCGGGATTGGGGCAAAGCGGATGTGATCCGGGCGGGAGCCCTTGCTCACAGCCTTGGCGGCCAGGGCGACGAAATCACTCTCGAGCGCCTCCTTCTGCGCCATTGCCTCGCCTCGCAGCTCAATCGTCACACAACAACTGTCCTCGTGTTCGCTGTGGATCTTGAGGCCGACGACCGCGAGGTCGAAGTCCGCTTCTTCGATGCCGAATTGTGTCCGCAGAAAGTGGCTCAGTTCGTCATTGATCTGTGCGTATGCATAGTTGGTTCCACCTCGGATGAGCAGCGCGGAATCACGGCTTAGCCAGTAGTAGTCCCACTGTCCGTCCGCAGGATTCCGCAGACGGAATGCAATGTCCTTCAGCCCCGTGTACCAAACGTCGTGCAGCACCTCGGCCGTCGCCTGTGGATTGCCGACATAGCCGCTCATGATGTTTTCACCCCTGGTGATCATGTAACCGGGCACACCTGCGGGAGTGTCGCGCAGGAAATCTGCGTCGCCGGGCGTGATGGAATGCACGATGCGTGCTTCGGTGAACGGGGCTGTAGGTCTGCCCACATAGTACCCGCAGAGTTTTTCGCCATTCGCCTGGCTATGATGCCAGCCTCGTTCAAAACAGTCCATCCGTCCCGCATCGTCGAGTTCGGCGGGGATGCCGAGGACCTGCAGGCAGGTCTCCGTCGAGCCGAAGCGAACGGTGGGAATCCGGCCCGCGTAGTGCTGTAGGCGTTCGATGGTGGTGGGTCCCACGGGCGCCGATCCGATGAGGAAATCCGTTTGCGCCATGGCTGCCTTCAGTGCCTCCCCATCAAGGGGAAGCCTGCCGCCCGCATCCAGTTCCGCCAGAAAATCGAAATGTCTCGAGACGGTTGGCGCCACGATCCGGTCGTAGCCCATGTCGACCACATCCGCGAGGATCCGCCAATAGGGGGTCGAATAGCGCTCCAGCAAGTGAATCCGCGCACCGGGACGCCGCAACATCCAGTCCGTGATCGCCGTGGAGTTGGTGTGATGCAGAGGATTCACGATCACCGCCGCCAGACTGTCCTCGGGGCGGACTCCGATCAGTGCCTCGAAGGTGGCCCGATTGGTGCGATAGCTTCGATAGGGAAGCTGGACGCCCTTCGGCTGGCCCGTCGTGCCGGAGGTGAAGATGACGATCCGAGTGCTCTTGTCGTCGGAATCTCGCATATCGAGTTCCGCCGATCGTTCCCCAGCGGCATCCAGATCATCCAGGGGCACGACAGGAACTTGGGAGTGATGAGCGCGAAGAGCTGCAAGAATATCCGCGTCGTAGACTCCGTCCGTCACGATGAGAGCGGGTGTCGTGAGCGCTGCCTTGAAGAGCACCCGTTCGACCGTGTCCGCCTGCCAGTTCACCGTGACCGGCACGGTTCCGGTCATCGTCGCCCCCAGTCGGAACGCCAAGTCGCCGTAATGGTTCCGCCCGAAGCAGTGCAGGATACGATCACCTGGCCGACATCCCGCGTCGGCAATCAGAGAAGCCGCCTTGCGCGCCAGTCGGAGAAACTCTCCCCGCGTGAGCGTTCTGGTGTGGATCTCCCCTTCCCCCAGGAACGTGGTGTAGGCCAGGAAAGGCTCCGTGGCGGAGTTGAAAGCACCCAGATATTCGTCGAGATTGCTCTTTGTCGATGCCAGCATTCGGATTGCTCGCTTTCGTTTCACCAAACCATCAGATCTCTGCGATGCCTTTGCTGCCCACGCTCCAGACTGCGGCCGCAAAGCGC
>JAGLDW010000561.1 GCA_023145395.1 Lentisphaeria bacterium
ACCGGAGGCGAAGATGGACGCGCGGCGCCCTGGCGAGATGTGCCAGGTCCGGCGTGTGGTCAAGCCCGTGGCTGTGGATGGCGTCTTGGCGCCCGGAGAATGGGATCATGCCGTGCCGCTTGTCCTGACCCATTGGTGGCCGAAGCAGACGGGGGTGAAGCAGAAGACCACCGTGCGTCTGCTGTGGGATGACGAGGCGCTCTACGTCTGCTACCAATGCGAGGATGTCGATATCACCGCCGTGCTGGAGAACCGCGATGATCCCACCTACAATGAGGACTGTTGCGAGATCTTCATCATGCCCAATCCCACGCGGAAGCCCACAGCGTACATCGGGCTGGAGATGAGTGCCAGAGGGGTGCTTTTCGACTACTTTTGCTCGAGCGGGGTGGCGTTGCTCAAGCGGTTCGACCTGCAAGACTGCGCGCTCATGACGAAGATCGACGGTACGCTCAACGCGCGCGGAGACCGGGACAAGGGCTGGGTTCTCGAGGTGCGCATCCCCTTTGCGAACTTCGACGGCCTAACGCGCCCGACACCCCCGGCGCCAGGGGCGGAGTGGCGCGTGCAACTCTGTCGTTGGGATGGAGTCGCTCCAGATCGCGCACTGAGCCTGTGGACGAACTCCGAGGCCAAGACGCCCAACCCCCATCGCCCCGACCGCTTCGGCTGGCTCGTCTTCGCTGCCCCGCCCCGGATCGGAGATGGTGAGTGAGCCTGTATGCGCTGACTATGGCACTCGCGCTGGGCGCGGCGCTGCCGAAGGGGGATTCGTTGATCGGGGCAGGTGGGCTCGCCGCACTTCGGCGCAGCGGATCGTCAGAAGCGGCGACAATCACGGCCCAGGTAAACGGTGTTGTGAGGGTGGAGGTGCATCGCGAATGCACGCCGTCCTCGGTCCAACTTCGGGCGCTGAACACGGTCGAAGCAACGCGCGGTGCAGTTTGTCTTGTCACCTTCCGCGGCCGGATGCTTGAACCCGCTGTGATGGAATCCGATACAGGGCAGGTGCGGGTCGTGGTCGAACATCATGGCGCTCCGTTCATAAAATCCCTCGCGGTCCGGCTCATCCTCCACAGGGAATGGCAGACCTTTCGACTACCCTTTGAGATCAGGGCAAAGCGCGGCGCCAACTTCGCTGCGAGCTACAAGCCGGGGACTCTTCGTGTCGGTTTCAAGCTTGGCGGATCGGTGCAGACCATCGAGCTTGCCGATTTCCAGGCCTTTCACTTCGGATCAGACGTGCAAGTCGAAGATCTTCCGCGCACGGTGCTGACCTACGAGGGCCGTGCCCCCAATGCGCCCTGGAGGAAGGAGGCGGAAGAGCGGATCAGGAGTCATCGGAAAGCCGGATTGACCGTCAAAGTCATCGATGCGAAAGGGAGCCCGGTCGGGGGTGCCGCTGTGCGGGTGGAGCAGACGCGACATGAATTCCGGTTCGGTTCTGCCGTGTCGGCCTACTTCTTCAAGGAGCCACCTGCGTTCATTGGGAACCGCCCCCTGCCCGCCTGGTTGCCTGAAACAGATGTGCGACGCTACCGGGCAGAGGTGGAGCGGCTCTTCAACACGGTGGTGTTCGAAAGCGATATGAAACATGCGAATTGGGCGCGCCACCGGGATGTGCTTCAAGTCTGTCGATGGTTCGATGAAAGAAAGATCCAGATTCGGGGGCATGCCTTGATTTGGCAGAACTGGAAGTATCTCCCCGTGATCGACCGAGAGCGCCTCGGAGAGAATCCGGGCCAGCTGCCGGCATATCTCTCCAACCATATCCGTGATGCAGTCGAAACGTTTCACGGGATCGTCTACGACTGGGATGTGGTGAATGAACCGTACGCGAACCACGCCTGGACGGATTTGCTGGGACCCGATGCGATGGCGGACTGGTTCCGGACGGCGCGCAAACATGACCCGGGTTGCAGACTGACGCTCAACGAGGGTGCCGGTGTGATCGCGACACCGCAGATTCAGGACAATCTGCTTCGTTTGACTCGCGAGCTTCAGAAGCGCGGGGTGCCAGTCACCGGCTTGGGGATTCATGCCCATGTCGGAGCACCGGGCCCTGGACCTCGACAGGTGTATGAAGCACTGGAAAAACTCTCGGCGCCAGGTCTTCCCATACAGATCACCGAGTTTGACTACGATGTGGTCGACGAGCAACTGGCCGCAGACTACATTCGGGATTTTCTCACGATCGTTTTTAGTCATCCCTCGGTGGACGGGATTGTGATGTGGGGCTTCTGGGACGGGCGCCACTGGCTTGGAAATGCGCCATTGTTTCGGAAGGACTGGTCGATGAAACCCGCGGGGAAGCAGTACGTGCAACTGGTGAAACAGACTTGGTGGACGAGGGAACAGGGCCGCACGGGAACCGACGGATGCATGCGGCTACGCGGATTCCGCGGAACCTATCGGGTGACAGTGGGCAAGACGATGCGGGAGGTCGTTCTGGGGAGCGAGGGCGCAACGCTGACGCTGACTCTTCCCTGAGCGGCTCGTCCTGTAAGAGCCCTTAGTACTCACATTTTGAATCTTGTTTTGGATGCCGAGGCAGGTCTCGGCCAGGCAAAGCATCTTTGGAGGGCACAGGCCCTTGTGGTTCGGCGCGGCCCGCGCCGAGATGTCCTGGCACTGTGGAACTCTTACGGGACGGGCCGTCCCGAACCACTGTACTCCGCCGAATCTCGTTTCTGCGTTGGCGCTAGGGCAGGGGTTTGAGGAGGAGGACGCGTCCGTCGGCGAGAGAGACGGCGACGCCGTTGGCGAAGGCGCGGAGTTCGCGGACTTCGCAGGGGAACTGGGTGGAGGCCAGGATCGCGCCATCGGCACCCAGAGTGACGAGGCGTCCGCCGCCGGTGCCAGCGAGCACGACGCGTCCCTTGCTGGCAGGCACTGTGGCGAGAGCGCTGACGGCATCTCCCACATCGGTGCGCCAGAGGGGGCTCATGTCGGCCGCGTAGCAGTAGACGCTGTAGTTCATGCTGCCTGCGAGGAACTCGTCGAGCCCGTCCCCGTCGAGGTCGCCGCATTCGACCTTGCGGACTTCGTCGCCGGTATTGAACTTGAGCAGGCTTTTTCCTGTGCTGTCGAAGGCGTTGATTTCGCCGCCGCCGCTGCCTGTGATCACATTGCGTCGTCCCTTGGTGTCGGCTCGCCCTGTGGCGATGTCCCAGCAGATGGGTCCGAAGCGTCCCTTCCACTTCGCCAGTCCCTGTCCGTCGAGGACGCTCATCCAGTAGTAATGCGTGCCACAGAGCGTTTCGGCCTTGCCGTCTCCATCGAGATCGGCCACGGCACCGGAGCGCGAGGGGTGCACACTCTCGTAGTTCCAAAGCTCTGTGCCATCGGCGGAGAAGGCGTAGAAACGCCAGTTTTCGCCGCCGCAGACCAGCTCGGGCTTGCCATCGCCGTCGAGATCGCCACTGCGCACCACATTGACGTAGCCAGGTTTGCGATAGTAGGCCAGTTTGCGGGTCCAGAGATTCGCGCCGTCCGCCGCGTGCACGGTGAGATGGTAGTTGCGCCAGCCGGTGGCCAGTTCGTCCACGCCGTCCCCGTCCAGATCAACTGCGGTCATGTCGAGAAGCTCGCTTGTGCCATCCACGCTCCAGACGAGCTTTGCCTGGTCGTCGTACACGTAGAGCATGCCTTCCTTGGTGCCCACCGCAAGGCGGTTCCCTCCACCAGGTCCGCGGAGTGCGCAGATGCGGCTGATGGCGCTGCGGGCGATGGTGCCGGTGGCACTTGGCGCTGTTCCGTATACGTAGGTTTCGGCCAGATAGACCGCCGTGCCTTTCTGCGGTGTGACGGTGAGGCGCAGAGCGCGCACATTGGTGACGTCGCCTTCGATGCGGTAGTCAATGGCGTCGCCCCAGTCGGCGTGGGAGCCAGTTTCCGCGAGGGAACCAAAAACACGTGTGTCCTTGCGAAAGCCGTCCGTGCTGACCGTGACCGTGGCTTTCGCCAGCTTGTAGGCCGTCTTCTTGCTGGAGGAACTTGCCCACCATTGCTTCCAGGCAAAGCCCGAGATCGCGCAAGCATCGGCGAAAGTGTAGGTGATTGCGATCGTTTGGTCCGGCTTGTACATGACGCAGGTTTCGACGCCGGACCAGGCACCGTCGGTGAGTCCGGAGATCTCGTTGCGTGCTTCGGCCGAGAACACGTTGTGGTCGGCGGGGAGGGGGTCGGACAGAATTTTGGCGAAATCGCGTACGCTGCCGGGTAGATTTGTGTTGCCCGAGAGAAGCAGTTTTGTGGGACTTGGGGCAAGCTCCCAGGTCACCTTGTGCTCGGGCGCGGCGGTTGCGCCAGTTTGCTGATCGCGTGGTGCGCGTGTGGGCAGATTCTCCACTGCGTTCATGGTGTCGGCGTCGAGGATGTCGGCACAGGTGGGGGTGGCGGACGAGTGGATTGGCTCCCCGTCGGACTCGGCGTGCGTGGCATCCAGGAGGGTGAGTCCTCCATCGGCCACCACGGCTTGCGCATCCGTGACGAAGCGCGTGCCGTCCACGGTCACTTCCAGCGGCCCCAAAGTGAGCGCGACGGGGCCTTGCGGAGTCCGCAGCCGGATGCCGTCTCCGTCGCGCAGCCAGTCCAGGCGCCACATGGCCTCGTCTCCGTCGGCGCGTCCGTGGAGCACGGTGGCGAAAAGGTGGCTTTCGCCCTTTTGGAGAGTGCGTGTGGTCACGGCGGCGAGGGAGCG
>JAGLDW010000562.1 GCA_023145395.1 Lentisphaeria bacterium
TCGTCTGTGAGTTCGGCGGCGCCCACACCGTGCCAGAGGAGGCGGAACTGGTAGTCGCCGGACTCGATGGCCGTCAGTTTGTCGAGGATGACAAAGGCCTTGAGCGCCTTGAGCCAGATGATGGTGCGGTCCCAGTCGGCGCCTGCGTATCCGTTGACCCGGGACCGGCTGTAGCCATAGGCGTCGCTCTCGCCTGAGCCGAGCAGCTGCGTGTAGGCGGGAATCTGCTCGGAGGCGCCATCGCGGAAGACGAGCATGGAGTTGTGGAACTTGACGGGTTGTTTGTAGTAGTCGTTGTCCGCGAGCCAGATGCGGTCGAACTGGGTCAACCGGGAAATGCTGTTTCCGTCGTAGTGCTTGTGCCCACCGTTGCTGAGTCCGTCCAGGAGCAGGTAGGCGGCTTGGGAGTCCAGCGCTTCGCGGAAGGTGACTTTGTCGAAGCAGAGATTCAGCGGTGGTCGATTGTCCACGGGGAAGGTTTCGTAGAAGGCGGGCTCCAGGGGCCAGATGCGGACCCCGTCGAAGCGCGTGGGCTTTGCCCCCGGCTCCAGTTGCATGTAGTCGGCGGCGCTCAACCGAGTGCGTTTGATGTCCCGTTTGTGGTTGGCGGCCCATCTGGCGACGGGGTCTCCGGTGGCGAATGCATAGCGGTCGAGGCAGATCATCTCGCTGTTCCAGCAGACCCAGGAGCCGGTGTCGCCGTAGGGCACTTGGTAGCCAAGGTTGTCCATGTTGCCGATGCAGAAATCGATGATGCGCTTGCCGTTGCCGTTTGTGAAGACGGTGAAATCGGGGCGTGCGAGCGCATAGCCGAACAGGTGCCCGTTGGTGAGCCATTGATAGCCATTGCAGTCCTCGTAGGGCTTGAAGTAGGTGGCCTGGCGCTGAAAAATGCGGTCGGCGATACTTAGCCAGAAGGGGCCTTCCATGAGTTTTGGAAAGCTCTGTGACATATGAATGCCCGCGAACATGGTGCCGAGCGCGGGGAAGGTCTGGTGGTTGTGCGGCAAGTGGGTGGAGGTGGCGGCGCCGGCGCAGCTGGGCACCACGGTCTCCGCCATCCAGCGGCCCAGGTGCTGCAGCGTGCTCACGCGTTCCTCGTCGGTGAGCGTGGGATCCTCTTCGATCAAGTCCCAGCCCGGCACCACTATGCGGGAGGGAAAATCACTGTCGAAACCCCATGGGCCACCAAACTTGCGCGGGTCGGCCACGGCGCTTTTGGCATACATGTCCCAGAGCTGCACGTAGAGCTTTGCCTCGACGCTGTGTCCGGTGAGGGCGTAGCGTTTGGCTACGCTGGCGAGTTCGCCCGCAATGCTGGTATGCGTGCCGCGGTCGAGGCGTCGCTGACCCGCTTTCAGGCCCTGCTCCAGGCGTTTTGGGGATGGCTCGTCGTCGGCCCAGGAGCAGGCGGCGATGAAGTCCTTGCCGTAGTGGCGGTCGAAGAGCCGCGGGAACGCGAGTTCGCCGGGCGCTCCCTGTTTGGCGACCCTGTCGGTGAAGACACTGGCCGCGCGTGCGAGGCCCGCATCATCTGAGGCGCCAAGGATGATAGCGTTGGCGCCTTTTCCGAAGGGGTCGAACACCGTGTGCACAAGTGCCCCCCCCTTGCCGGGGCACACACTGTCCACGGGGGTCAGCCGGCGTCCGTAGAGAAGCAGCATTGCGGGGTTGGTGTTCAGGTTTCCCAGCAGGATGGCAGTCTCGTCGAAGACGCGGTCGGACTCTGTGGCAGGGCGGGCGGTCAGCGTGGCGCCCGTGGCCTTGCGGATTGCTTCGATCACCGTGGCGGCGGCGGCGCGGCCGGCTTCGCTGTCGGGATGGAGCACGATGGAGGCGGCTTTGCCGTCCGCCACGAGCACGGTGTCGTGCAGAATGGTCTTGTAGATCTTCAGCTCACTGAGAGACCCAATGCGTTTCGCCACGCGGATGTTGTCGATGAGCATGTCCACTTGCACGTTGTCCTCGGAAGTCCCCATGATGAACTCGATGCGGGTGACGCGGTCGGCGATCCGATCCCCGACCACCCCGGCTTCCCAAGCCAGCCCATCCATGCAGAGGTGACGTTGCACGGAGAATGTGCGCCAGTCTTTCTTGAGCTGTCCGGACCACGAGTTGAAGCTCCAGGCGGGCTCGCTTTCGCCCTCGTTGTAGAAGCGGACGTAGAACGATTTTGTGGTTTCAGGATGGTTTGTGCGGGCGTCGATCAAGACGCGTGACGAGCGCAGATCGACAGGCGCCGGGAGGGAAACCTTCATGCTGAGGTACTTGTTTCCCCGACCTGCGATCGAAGTCATGGAGAGGTGCAGGGCGCCGTCGCCGTCGGTGGTGTCTCCCGGTCCTTTCGCCAGCGCCAGGATCTGGACACCACCCTTGCTCCCCCAGCCGGTTGTGAGTCCTTCTGTGGAATTTGTGGGCAGGAGCGTGGTGGGTTCGGCACCGTGCAGACAGGTAGCGAAAGCGAGCAGAATTGGGATTGCGATTCTCATTCGGGGTTCCTTTATGTGTGGTTCACACGCCGCAGCGGGGCTTGTCCCCGTGGAGCGATGATTGCACGAAGGGCGCTTCTCGCCCTTTTCCCTATGTCTACTTCCCCGTCTCCGACAGGTATTCGAGCAGAAGGGTTGCGATATAGCGGTTGCCGGGGCTGCTCAGATGGACGCCGTCGCCGGTGAACAGACTCGGTTTGTCCGCATGATCGCGTGTAGGCGTGTAGACGTCAACATAGTCGCAGCCAGTCTCTTCGGCGACGCGTTTGGCGATGGCGTTGAACA
>JAGLDW010000563.1 GCA_023145395.1 Lentisphaeria bacterium
ACCGATGCGAGCTATGGTGCCGGCGACTTTTTCGAATGGGGCAACACCTGGGTCAGCTACACAGCCCCCAACTATCCGAGTGGAGTGCCCTATCTAAAGAACTACTCACCCGATTACCTCCAGGAAGACCGAGACTACCACCCCGAGACGCCAAAGCCCGGATATGAGCCCTTTCCGTATCCCCATCCCGATCGGTGGTAGTACCCATTGATAATGCGACGCGTACAGGCGATTGAGCGCGCCGCCGCCGAGGCCCCGTCCGTTGGTTTCCGAACGGAATCGGTCGACGCAACCGCCGTGCCCGACGAGTTGGCCGGTTTCCGGACGCTCTTCAATGCCTTCCATCCATGCGTGATCAGATAAGCTAATGATAATAAATGCTTACGCGCAAAAAGGCGCACCGCGCCCTTTGATGTTGGAGAATTTCTTTTCTGATTGTCGACGTGCTGCCTCTCTGAGGCAAGTTCCTTGCGGTCCTGCGGCTTCAACTCATCGCTATTGCTCGTCGAGGCTCGGTGGTTCGATAAGGGGCTGCGGATCGAGGACAGTCCCGCATTTTTTTCTTTCGAGGTCGTCCCCTTGGTGCCGTCAGGCCAAGCAAGCGATCCAGCACGCTGGGCCGGTGACGCCAGTTCGGATCGCGGCCTTCCGCAGACAGCAAGTTTGCAAGCCAGCTCCAATGTTTGTGCGCACGGCCTCCAGCGTTCAACGCCGCGAGCAATTCGGGATGACGCAGGCGCAAGGCATACGCCAACAACAACCGGTGCAGGGGTGCCCGACGCGCGTCCTGGCTGGCGGCTCGGTCGAGGTTGTCTCGATGAATCAACAGGTCGACCACCATCGAATGCAAAAGGGCCGCACACAAAATGATGCGCACCGACGTCTCCGTCGTCGCACGAATTTGATCGAGCCGCGAACCGGATTTGTCCAGCTTGTTGTCGCTTTCTATCTCCCAGCGAACCCGGTACAACTCGCCCACCTGATGCGGCCCGTGGGTCCCACGGGCCAGGTTCGTCAGGTAGGACAGGTAACCATCGGGGCCGGGGATCATCACCAACCTGGCGCTGACTGCCTTTTTGCCCCGACCGAGGGTAATGGCGGCATCCACGCAACGCCCGTCCAAAACGATCACTTCGTCTTCGAGCAGCATGTCCAAATCGGTGCCAGGCATCAACTCTGCCTGGACCTCGCCCCGGTCGATGCGTTCGACCCGGGGCTTCCAGTTGTCTTTCAGGCGAATGGCATATCGAGTCCCATGTTTTTCGCAAGACCCGATAAACCCCAGGCTCGCATAGCCCAAATCCACCAGCAGCCCCATGTTCCGATAACGCTCGTCCACGATCAAATGGGGGGCGTCGTGCTCCCGCGCCGGGCCGAAGTGGCAGTAGGTCATGCACCCCCGACCCACCGAGAGTTCTTTGTGCACCTTGACTGCGGCCGGACTGCCGCTGCCGGGGTAGTCGTCGGCGAGTTCGTCTCTGAGCGTGATTGTCTCGGAGTCGAATATGCGCCAGTCCTCCACCGTGCCCAGAAGACCGGGCAGGTGGACGGGGAACGAGTTGGCATACTCCATTGCTCGCTCGAGCAAGAACTCCATCAGCACCGCCATCTCCTCGTCCAACCAGTCGTAGAATGCGCCCCGCACGACCGTATCGGTGGCCTCGCCTCGATACCTGCGAAAGGCGTCCGCCAGCACGCCGCTGTCGTCGCCGCCCGAGCTGAGAACCAAAGAACGAACCAGCTTGATGATCTCCAATTTTCGTCGGCGGGTGATGACACCGTGCTGCTTGGCGGCTACCTCTACCATCTTGTCTGGAAGAATTGCTTGCAAGGTCTCGCGGAGAATGGCAGCGTCCATGGGTGGGCCTCCTGCTTGGGTCTGTCGACTTTGGCCTTAACTCTCCAAATCGACTGCCAGCTTGAGGCCCACTTTTCAAGTCAAAATCTCCTTCGCTGTCAAACTGTTGTGGCTAAACTGGACACGCATGGCCTTCCATCATTTCCCTCCGCCCCTCGCACGCGCCATCCTGCAGGACGCCGCGCGCCTGAGGCGGGTGGCAGGAGTGCCTGTTCCCGTTTTTGCGCATTCTTTCCCTTCCGGGAACATAATCTCGCATGAAAGGAATGGGGACGGGCTGGGACCAATGTGCAGGTGTGACAGGGAAAGGAAAAATCATGAGCGCATTCGGATTTGGTGAACACAGTCCTGAGCTGGGATATCGGGTCTTAGACGAGCGGGTGATGCGGGCGAGCGCGAGCATCATGCTGCTGCTGGGCATTGTCGCTTTCATCAACGCATTCATCCTGAGAAACTACATCGTCATCCCTTTTGTCGCGGGATTTTTGATGCTGAACTTTATCATCGGGATCTTCGTCGGCAGCCGCTTCGCGCCGACCATCCTGCTGGGTCGGTTGCTCACCCTGGGCCAGAGCCCGCTGCCCATCGGCGCCGTGCAGAAGAAATTCGCCTGGGGTCTTGGCCTGGGTCTGTCGTTGGCGATCTTCGGCCTGTCCCTGTTTTTGCTGGGCAATGAGGCTTTCTTCGGACCCGTCTGCATGCTGTGTCTGGTCTGTCTGGCCCTGCTCTACCTGGAGACCGCCTTTGGCATTTGCGTGGGCTGCAAGCTCTATGGGCTAGGATTGCGCATCAAACTCATCAGCCCGCCCCCGGTCGCCCCCAACTGCATGGGCGACTCCTGCAAGGTCAACTGATCGGAAATCTGCGTACTTCGTCCGCCCCGGCCAGGGGCTGAGAGAATGGAGCGCCCTTTAGTCGTTCATCGTGTAGGCATCTCGCAGCGAGTAGACCTCATCCCACACGCGCCCGTAGCGTTCCTCGTCGAGCGCGGGTTTGCGGATCATTTGCTGGCAGAGCTCCATCTGCGTTGCGGTGGAGCTGGACAGCGAGTAGATCTGCAGCGCGTACTTGGAGAAGTCGCGGACC
>JAGLDW010000564.1 GCA_023145395.1 Lentisphaeria bacterium
AATGGGGTCTCATGCCCACGGTGCAGGCTTTTGAGCCCCGCGTGGTGCCGGAGCGTTTTTTCGACAAGTATCCCGACTTGCGCGGAGCAAGGGTGGACTGTTCGGACTACTCCTGCGAAGCGGAATACGCTCTGGATCCGTGCCATGCCATGGTGCGGGAACACTATCGGGAATTGATGCGCAATTTGCTTGTAGAGGCACCGGAGATTGGGCGCATATCCGTGTGGAGTCAGGACAGTTGCGCTGGTTTTCCCTGGGCGAGGCAGCTCTATGCAGGCCCCAATGGCCCGCGTCTTGCCCGCAAGCGCCCGGTCCAGGATTCGGTGAAGGCCTTGATGACCGCCGTTGAAGCGGGAGGACGAGAAATCAATCCCGATTTTCAGGCCACAATCTGCCTGGCATGGTTCCAGGACGGTGCAGTGCCCGGACAGAATCCCCCCGATGAGATCACGGATATTCTCAGCACGCTGCCAAAGAGCATTGGGACTAGCTACACGGTCGCCTTCGCCTCGCCCAGACCCGGAGAGCCCCGCTCGGGGAGAATTCAGTTCGATCGGGGAGAAAAAATCCGCGCGCTCGGCTGGGAGCCACAGTTCCAGATCGAGGGCCCAAGCAACTGGTGGAAGCCTCTTGGCCCCATGCATGGAGTGCCGCATCCCAAGCTCACCTTCAATATGCTGAAGAGCATGAAGGAGGATGGAAAGGTGCAAGACGTGATCTTGCGCGGTGGCGTGCAGACCGAGGTCTTCGTGCCTCGCTACATCAACAACGCGATCATTCGCGAGTTCCAGTACGCGGGTCCAGCCATGGATGTGGATGCCTTTCTCGCGCGGAAGGCTGGAGATTGGACCGAGACGCCTGCAGAAGCAGACGCGCTTGCACAAGCCTGGAAACTATGCGACCAAACCGTGCGTTTCGTGTCGCCTCTGACCTGGACTGTGAACTTTGTGTCCGGACGCACTCTCTGGCGACGTCTAGTGCGCCCCGTCGTGCCCAATCAGGCTCTGCTGGAATGGGAGGACTGGGGGTACTACCGCCATCTCGAGTTCACTGTCGGCCCCACGGATCCGGCCTGGATCGATCATTTCTACAAGGGTTGGGGGCGCATGGTGGCGGACGACAAGGCCCACGCTGCGCTGGAAAGTTTCGAGAACAAGATCTTTCCCCCGTTGAGGAGAGCTCTCGACGCCCTGAATGCCTGCGAACCTCTGTCCGAAACTGCCCGGGACGTGCGCGACCGCATCGCTTGCCTGTTCCACATGCTCGTCACCGACCGCTATCTTATCGAAACCCAGGAGGCGATCCACGCTTGTCTGGCCGACAACCGGAAACATCCAGAAGCCAGTCCCCATGCAGCGCGCATCCGACGTTGCATCGATGCGGAGATCGAGAACACACGGGCGTTCAAGGAACTGGTTGAGACCTCGGCGTCCCACCTGATCCCGGTCACCTCTGGTGAGGAAACGACCTATATGATCAAAGCGCCCCTCGGGCATCAATTTCAGTGCAAGATCGACAGCATGCTCCGGCATCGGGAGGATTCGCCAGGGCCATGGTTCGAAGAACTCGGCCAGCCCGGCGGCTGGACCAGTGATTTGCGGGACAAGCTACCAAAGATATGAGACAAAGCACAAAAGGATGTGGTTAGACATGTTCTTTAGTCACGCTCAAAGAAAGGGCACTCAATGTATCGAATAAAGGATTTGATTATGACGTCTCTGGCCATGTCGGGTACCGTCGCGATGGGTGCCGAAACAGCGTTGGATCGGTATGTGCAGGCAGATGATCCAAACTACGCCTGGCGAGAAGTCGCGGTGCGCCGCGACCGTCGGGGCACCTGCCATGTGTTGCACATGGCCTCGCAGACCTGGCGGACGGGTGTGGACGTGAATCGGACGCTCTGGACCCACTGGCTTGAGATCTACGTGCCCCGCGAGGTGCGATTCAAGACTGGTTTGCTGTTTGTGACTGGGGGGACGAATGGAGGTCCCCCGCCAGAGGCGTCGAACACTCGTGTGGTGCGTCTCGCCGTGGAGACGAAGTCGGTGGTGGCCGTCCTGCACGGGGTCCCAAACCAACCCCTGTCCTTTCTGGCGGATCCCGAGTTTCGGGAGCGCACGGAGGATGGCATCCTGGCGTTTTCCTGGAAACGCTTTCACGAGACACAGGATCCAACTTGGCTGGGGCTGCTGCCCATGGTCAAGAGCGCCGTGCGGGCCATGGACACGGTCTCCGCATTCTGCGGCGAATTGCCCGATGGTGCCCTCCCTATCGAGAAGTTCGTGGTCACGGGCGCTTCGAAACGGGGGTGGACCTCGTGGCTGACGGCCGCCGTGGACAAACGAGTCGTCGGCGTGGCGCCGATGGTCATCGACATGCTCAATCTGCGTGCCTCGATGAAGCATCACCAGGCTGTGTACCAGGGATTCTCCCACGCGCTGGATGATTACGTCGAGAATGGCATCGTCGAAGCGTTGGATGCCCCAGAGGCCGAGGAGGCGCTGAGCATTGTCGATCCCTATTCATACAGAGCCCGCTACACGATGCCGAAACTCATTCTGAACTCGTGCGGAGATCAATTTTTTCTGCCGGATTCCTGGCGTTTCTACTGGAATGATCTTCCCGCGTCAAAATGGATGCGCTACATCCCCAACACGGACCACGGACTGAATGATTCCGCCTACGACAGCATCCAAAGCTTCTACGCCTGTGTGCTGACCGGAAAAGCGCTGCCCGAGTTCACCTGGGTGATCAAGACAGCGGACTGCATACGAGTGAGCACCTCGACCACCCCGAGCAAGGTGCTGGTTTGGTCGGCCCACAATTTGCAGGCGCGGGATTTTCGCCAGCAAACCATTGGGGACGCATGGAGCAGCCGGGAACTGGCTCCCGCAGCGCCCGGAGAGTATGTGGCGACGATATCCCCCCCGAAAACTGGCTGGAGTGCATTCCTGGTGGAGTTGACGTTTCCGGATCCATGCTCGCCCAAACGCGAAATCCGCTTCACCAGCGGTGTCAGCATCCTCCCCGACATAAAAAGGTGATTTTATGAAGCGGTCCGTGGTGATTTTGATGATCATGGAGGCATGGCAATGGCGGCGCGACCGAGGATGTACAAGGGAGAAGAAATCTAGCCGGTGGCGAAAATGAGTCCATCGTGGGAAACGAAGCTGCGACCGGGATTTCCAGCCAGCAAACCCATCGCCGCCTCCCCGGACGCGGCGTTGGCCTCAAGGGCGTGAGCTCTGGGGTCCTGTCGGCAGCGAAGCGGGGAACATGGTACGTTCTTTCCGTGCCGACTCTACATCGCGAACTCCGCAAGGGAGTCGAGCACGAGATCCGCGCTGTCGAAGTTCTGAATGGGGCCGTGCTCGTTCCGCAGCACCACGCAGGACATGCCCGCCGCCTTGGCCGCGAGCACTCCCGCCGTCGAATCCTCGAAGACCAGACAGGCCGTTGGTTCCACGCCGAGGAGCGCGGCACCCTGCAGATACCCCTCGGGGTCGGGCTTGCCGCGCTTGTAGTCGTCGCAGCCGACATAGGCACGGACGGCATCGCCAATGCGCGCGTATTCGATGGATTCCGCAATGCGGTCGCTGGTGGAGCCGGAGACAATGGCGATGGGAGCCGTGAGGGCGAGTTTGAGTAGCAGATCGATGGACGGCTGGATGCGGATATCACGCGCGTCGTGGAGGCGCTGGAACTCGGGAACGGTCACGCCCTCGATTGCCTTTCTGGATGGATAGGCGTTGGGGTGGAGGGTGCGGATGTCCTCCCAGATGTCCGGCCAGGAGCGTCCGTAGACAAGGCGCTGTGATAGCGCCATGGCGTCGGGGACATTCCGGAGGTCCAGGGCGAGCGCGATCGCCTCGACCCAAAGCATCTCCGAATCGATGAGGGTTCCATCCAAGTCGAAAAGGTAGGCGTCGAACTGGGTCTCTGAAAAGTGCGTATGCATAGATTCTCTTTTCTATGTGGAAGCGTTAGAGCCCACCATGGGGCTTGTCCCCGTGGATTCATGATGAGAGAGTGGGTGCTGTG
>JAGLDW010000565.1 GCA_023145395.1 Lentisphaeria bacterium
CCGCACTCAAGCCGCTGCAGGGAGCCGATGGAATGTGGCGCGCCGACCTGCTGAGCCCCGGCGACTATCCCAACCCGGAAACCAGCGGAACCAGTCTTTTCACCTACTCCATGGCCTGGGGGGTGCGCAACGGCCTCCTGGATCCGGGCGAATATACGAATACCATCGCCAAGGCCTGGCACGGCCTGACCACCCTGACGCTGAAGCCCAGCGGTTTGGTGGGATACGTCCAGCGGGCGGACGATTCACCGTATTCAGCAGGCGCCGACGAGACGCACGACTACGGCGTCGGCGCGTTCCTACTGGCCTGCTCGGAAATCGGCCTGCTCGCCGCGGATAGCCCTTCGGTGAGCGCGTGGGCCGGACCGGACGAAACCCTCGTGGATTTGGATGGCAACGGACAGGAACTCGTCACACTGGATGCGACAGCCACCGAGGTCTACCGGGAGACGGTGAACAACTACACTTGGTGGATCGGCGGAAGTCCGATCGCCACGGGTATCACGGCCCAGGTATCGCTTCCGCTGGGGACGAACATTGTTGCCTTGAAGGTGTCGCACAGCGATGGGAAAATCTACGAAGACACGGCCATCAAAACCGTGATTTTAGTCCATGCGGACGCGGGTTTGGACCAACTGGTCTGGGACAGCGATGGCGACGGCACCGCAAGCGTCGCCCTCGATGCCTCCGGCACGGTGGGAACGGTTTCATCGTTCGACTGGTGGCTGGACAGCATCTGGCTGGCCTCCGGAAGCCATACCCAGATGGTGCTGCCGTTGGGCCGGCATGTGATCACCCTGAAGGTATTGGGCATCGGCGGGATGGAGTCCTGCGACGAAGTGGAGAAGCACATCACCCCAGCGGTCACCACCACCGCGAGCACGTATCAGGATGGCAATCCGCCGGAGCACACCGTGGACGATGATCTAGGCACCCGCTGGTCGGCGAGTGGCGACGGGCAATGGATCAGCTTCGACATGGGAAGCACCAACCTAGTATCGGCCCTTCACTGCGCCTTCTATCTGGGCAACG
>JAGLDW010000566.1 GCA_023145395.1 Lentisphaeria bacterium
CCTACAGCGAGATCTACAGCCTCGGAATGGTCCTCTACTACGCCATTACCGGGCAGACCTACTTCGATGCTACCGAGGGAGAGTCGCTAGCGAAGAGACACGTTAGCAAGGTCCGCCTCTCGGTGTCGAGCAAGCTAAGAGATGTCCGCAAGGAGATGGCGGATCTACTCTCGAAAATGATCCGCCCCGAGCCTGCGGAACGCTTCCAGAGCTTCCACGAAGTCGCAGACGTCGTCCGCGAGATTCTAAAGGGATAGAATCCGGGGCGCCACCACGGCGATGCCGCAGGATAGCACGTCAAGTTTGCTGAAGGGCGGCAGGTCGCGAATCTGCACGGGCGGAGAGAGCGGCAGCCAGACTCGACTTATCCTGTAGATCCTCCAGCGTGTGCGGGCCAAGATGACAGGCGTCGCAGGCAGCTGGCAGAGCGTGTCGCCGGAAAGACGCATGCACGCCATCTGTCCACAGCTGTCCGAGATAGATGGCCAGGCTCCCGAGAAGAATCACATCCGGGCGCAGCAGATCGGCCAGGAGGGCACAGGCCCGGCCCGTCATGTTCGCACTCGTGCCCACCACTTCCAGAGCATCGGGGTCGCCGGCGAACGCCAGCGGATCGATCTCGGAGGACTGTGGGGGCGCAGGCCACCGGCTGGGATATTTCCATGCCGCAATTCTGCCTAGCGACCGAGCGGAGCAGAATGCCTCGTAGGAGCCCGTCTTGCCGAAGGCGAAAGGCCCGTCCTCCGCACCCGCGATGTGCCCGATCTCGGGGGAGGCGCCCCCTGCGCCATAGTAGGGTTTTCCGTCGATAATGATCCCCGATCCAAAACCAGTTCCACAGGTCAGATAGATCAATCGCTGCGCCCCGGCGTGATTACCCCACAGGTATTCGGCCAGCGCGCAGGCAGCTGCATCGTGCTCCACGTTGACTGGCAAGGCAAAACGCTGCCGCAGGTGCTCAAGAAGCGGAAACTTGTCCCAGCCGGGCAGGTTCGGGGGCGAGAGAATGATCCCCTCCTCCGCATTGAGCGGTCCTCCGATGGAAGCGCCCACAGCCCGAGCGGCACCATGGCATTCCTGGAGAGTCTTGGCGTGCACACAGAAGTCGTCAAGCATCGCCTCGGGTCCACGCTGAGCTTCGGATGCCCATTCCTCTCTGGCAACAACAAGCCCGCTCGCACGGCCTAGAACAAGGGCCGATTTTGTGCCTCCAATGTCCAGGCCCATAAGCAGCTCGTCTTCGCTCTGTCTGCAATTCTCCATCCTTGGCATGCCTCCGCTTTCCTGCCTTGCGTGTCCGGGATGCGCCGCGATCTCCCCACCCCCTCGTCTGCGGCAAAGTACTGCCGACGGGCATCGCTTCAACCAGAGTTCGCGAACCGTGCCTCTGCGAACTCCGCACATCCTGGAGGGCGAACGGCCCGTGAGCCTTGCCTTTGCGAACTCCGCACACCCTGGAGTGAGCGACGCAAACGGCAACTGGACGCTCCCCAAGATTCCGCATCAAGTTCCATCGGCCGGGGCGCCCGGACTGCCACCTGTCGGCAACTAGTCAAGAAGACCGAGCAAGAGCATCTGCGCCTCCTGCTTTGGCGTGAGAACGGAGCGAAGCTTCTCGACCGCACTCTTGAGCTCCACTTGCTTCTTGGTGCGAGACGCGCGGAAAGCAGCCACCTTCGCCGCGATATCTGCAGGAGTCGCTTTTTCATCCTGAAGTGCGCTGGCCAGTGCTTCCGTCTCCGGACTCGGTTCCATGCCGCCACGAAAGCCGGGACCGCCGCGACCTTCGGGACCGCCGCGACCTTCGGGACCGCCGCGACCTTTGGGGGCACCACGTTCTCCACCCTTGCCATGCCTTTCGCGCCCGCCACGACCCATCCTCTCCCGCATAGCCTCGAACATGAGTCTCCGCATGCCGCCACCACCTGAAGAGGCATCTCTACGCTTTTCCATCACATCCTTGAGCAGAGGAGCGATGGCAGCCCACTCCTCGTCCGTGGCTTCAAGGCGCTTCTTGAGCACCTCCGACGCCATTTTCTCCATCCTGGCTCTGCGTTCGGCGGGATCTCCGCCGCGTCCGCCGCGAGGCCCACCCCGCCCTCTGAACCCACCTTCAGGAGGACCGCCTGCGGGTTGGGCCAACGCCGTCCCCACCACCGCTATGCCCACCACCAGAACGATCAGTTTTCTCCATGCCTTCATGTCTCGATCTCCTTTGTTTCCAGTACCCGTTGTTCCGTACTCTTGCGGAGCGGCTTCTGCGACATCCGCATTCACGACATCTGATCGAAAGCATAGTGCATGCCAAAGCCCACTCTCCCTACCTCCATCGTGGGATTGAAAAGCCAAGGGAGCAACCAGTGCACAGGTGCCATAGGGGCGTGTGCGCAAGAACTGCACATGAAAGACAAGATCAATCGCATGCAGGTCCACAGTTGCCCCGCTTTCCCCAACCGCTATAGTAGGTGTTCCTGAATTATTCCTTCAACTCGAGAGCCCAACGGTTCAGAATTCTGTTGCACAGCGACACCATAGACAGGGGAAGAGAACATGGCCAAGTACAATCCCACACCGTATCAGCTTGACCTAAACGAGTGGCCCAACATCGTGTGTCCGCCCCCAGGCCCAAAATCGCAGGCTATGCACGAGCGCTGCTGCAAACACTTCAAAGGGCTCAGTGGCCAAGTCAAACTCTTCCCTATCGCCTTTGAGTCCGGCCAAGGATGCACACTCACAGACCTCGATGGTAACAAGTACATCGACTTCTCCAGCGGCATCTATGTGACCACCCTGGGGCACTGTCATCCGAAGGTGACCGAGGCGGTCCAGACCTATGCGGCCAAGCTGATGAACTGCCACGACTTCACCACCGAAATCAAAACTCGCCTGGTGGAGAAAATGGCGCAGTGCCTGCCCGGGGATCTCAAGGGCTATCAATTCTATGATTGTGGAACGGCGGCGGTGGAGGCGGGGATGCGCGTCTGTCGCGCCGCCACGGGACAACATGAGTTCGTCTCGTGCTTCTACGACTTCCACGGCAAGACCTCCGGCGCAGTCTCGCTTGCTCACATCCGCTCGAACGTGTACGGCCCCACCAGAGC
>JAGLDW010000567.1 GCA_023145395.1 Lentisphaeria bacterium
CAACTCTCGGTCCCAGAGGTCCCGAACCACTGCGCATTGGCTTCTTCGACTCAAGTCAGTGACAGCAGGCGACGGTCCACCACCGCAACTGCCCGGAGAAGAGCGATGCAAAGACTGAGTTCGTCGATGGTATGTCTGGCGGTATTGACTGCGCTGACGGTTGGGGTTGGTCTTTGCGCCCAGACAATCGGCGAAGGCAAGAGAACAGCGGGCGTCCTCCCCCCAACCCTCCTTCTCGAGAGCCGCGCCGCCGTCGAACGGGGCGTCGCCGCACTCATGGAACGTCAGGAGTCGAACGGTTCCTGGCTGCATAGCCCTGCAGTCACCGCGCTAGCCTGCGTGGCGCTGCAGCACGGGCATGCGCCCAAATATGGCATCGGGCGCGAGCGAAGCGTCGAACGTGCTCGCCGGTTCGTGCTGGCCAACGTGCGTGATGACGGCGCCATCTGTACTGCCGACCGCGCCTACGTCAACTACTCCACCGCCATCTGTCTGGCCACCCTGGCACTCCTGGACAATCCCGCGGACATCGAGATCATGCGGAAAGCACGCACATTCCTCATTGCCTCGCAGTTGGATGAGGACCACGCGAAACATCCCACCAGCAAGGACGACCCGTTCTACGGCGGCATTGGCTACGGGTCCCGCGGCCCCATGCGCCCCGATCTCTCCAACACACAATGGGCGCTCGAGGCGCTGGCGCTCACCGACCACCTCGCACGCGAACCCATCGCCGTAGACCCAAAGGAGGCCGAGCAGGCGGATCTCGCCTGGGCCAAGGCACTTCGCTTCCTCGAGGCCGTCCAGAACATCGAGAAAACCAAGGATGGCGCTTGGATCGTCTCCAAGAAGAAGGACGGCGGCTTCGTGTACCAGCCGGACAAGAGCAAGGCCAGTGACAAGCAAGGGGACAAGGAGGCATTGCGCTCCTATGGAACCATGACCTATGCGGGCCTGAAAAGCATGATCTATGCAAAGCTCAAACGAGATGATCCCCGCGTAAAGGCCGCCATGGACTGGGCACGCAAAAACTACGTGCTCACTGAAAACCCAGGCATGGGCGACGAGGGCTATTTCTACTACCTTCACACTTTCGCCAAAGCCCATTCCGTCTACGGCGATGACACGCTGGTCACTCCCGATGGGAAAAAGCATGCCTGGCGGGTAGACTTGGCGCGTCAATTGCTGCGCACGCAAAAGGGGGACGGAACTTGGATCAACGAGAAATCCGGCCGCTGGCAGGAAAGCATGCCGGAACTCGTCACCTCCTATGCACTGATGGCCCTGGAACTGGCACTAGGCGAACGGGTGCCGGCAAACGACTGACTGCCTTCGGGTCATGCCATCCGCTTGGCCGCCTGCATCATGGCGCGCATGTTCTCGGCGGGCGTGTCGCGAGGGTTCATTTCGCCCGTGTTGAAGAGGTATCCTCCCCTGGGCTTGCAGATGCTCATGATGCGTTCCGCCTCTGTCGCCACCTGCTCGGGCGTACCGCGCATGAGCACTTCGATGGGGTCCAGGTTTCCTGTGAAGCAGCACTTCCCGGACAGCGCCTCTTTGACCGCTGCGATGTCCGCATCCGGCCCGGCATTGATAATGTCCACGCCCGTCTCGATTTCAGCCAGCAGATAGGGCACTTTGGTCTCGCTATTGTGCAGGTGGAAGATCACCTCGAAATCGTTCTTGCAGCGCGCCACCAGCTCTTTGCAGGACGGCAGAGCCAGATCACGGTATTGATCGACTGAGATCATGCTGCTGTACGCATTGCAGTCGCCCAGCCAGATGGCGTGGGCGCCGGCTTCGACTTGGGCTTTGATGAAGCGGTACTGCTGTTCGATGAAGAAGGCGCACATGTCGTCGAGCAGCGCTCGATCGGTGATCCCGACAATCATGGTCTCCGAAAGCCCGCAGGTGAGTCCCACGCAACTGTAGGGTGCGGCGGCGGATCCCTGAACCAGCACGGTTTCACCGAAGTGTTCCCTAATCTTTCGAATTGCTTTCAGTTTCTCCGGGATGCGCCCGGCGGTCAGCGGATCGAAGATGGGCCAGGACTCGAGGCTCTCCCGTGTGCACGGCAGGTGATCCCTAGTGGCACGCAGGATATCACCCTCGCCAAAACACCCGACGCCGACCGGTTCGAACTCGAAGCAGTCGTCCACCTGCACCCAGGCCCAGTCGTAGCCGAATTCCTCGATTGCCGCAATCCACACTTCCGCAATCTTGGCGCCATCCTGGCAGACCGTCTCGTAGTCCCACTTGCCGTACCACTTGACGTCGAACTCCTCGCTCAGCGCGAAGACTGGCACGCGGTTGGGCACCTCCAAAGCGATCGCCTTCTTCACATCATCCATCACACCGTGATATGCCATGATCGTTCTCCTTGGATTGCTCTGCATTCCTTGACAGGCGCATACTCTATAGCCTCAACACGCGGGAAGCACCCGCACTGCGACACACCCATCGTTTCAATACACGGAGAGTCGATACGGCCTGGGAAACACACACCCGACGGGATCCCCTATTTCGGATTGCCGAAGTCCGGAACTTCCAAGAGAGGGCTGCCAGTCATGGCGGATTCGTGGGCGATGAGGCCTGGGACCAGATAGCGAGCCGCGTCCCAGACGTTGTTTGGCGGAGTCTCGCCGCCAACGCAGGCGCGGACAAAATCGTCCACCAGAAACTGATGGGATCCAGCGTGACCGTTCGGCAGGCCGATGTACTCCTTGGGAAGCCGCGACAGGTCATGCAGCTTCGACGCGCCCTCGTGCGTTCCATCCGTCCCTGTCACCTTGCCCATCGCGCCCTCGATCTCACTTGTCGGCACGCCCTCGCATTCTAGAAGGTCCGTGACATCGAGACGGTCGTCCCGATTCTTAGTCAGCCAGATGCCGGATGTCGTACTGTACCCGGAACCGATTGGACCGCTCTGCTGTTCGTAGCTTCCCTCCGTGCCGTACATACTCATGCCCACCGTGCCCGGATGTCCGATGCGGCGGAACTCATTGACGCGGGACATGCTCCCGTCGGACATCTTGCATAGCATGGTTTCATTGCTGAACGGATTTTTCCAGACATTGTCCTTCCGCGCATGGAGTCCGTCTTCATGACGATCTACAAAACCCATGCCGCACACATGCGTGGCATAGGCGCCGGTGACCGAGACGATCATACTGGTCGAGTGCGTCGGATAGAACATGGGCGCGATGCCGAAGTTCTTCTCCCACTCACTCCCGTAGCGCCACTTGTACACATCGTACAGTCCATGCGAGTAGTCGTGAAGATACTCGCCTTCGGAATAGACAATGTGCCCGAACTCACCCCTGCGGAATTTCTCGCGGCAGAAAATGGCGCATGGGTAGTAGTAGCTCGTCTCACCGATCATATAGATCAGCTCTGTGTCTTCCGCAGTCTTGACCAGCTCAGTGATCTCTTCCATCGAGATTGCGGAGGGTACGGCCGAATACACATGCTTGCCGGCTTTCATAGCCTGCACAGCCTGCGGACCATGCAGGTGGTGTTGGGTGATGATCGCGATGGCGTCCACATCCCGTTCGCAGAGATCGTCCAGCGATGGACTGCTGTCGGGAATCCCGAATTTCTCGCACTTGCTCTTCAGTTTCTCCGTGTCCAGGTCGCACAACACGACGTTTTCCACGTCCGGATGCGCCTTGAACAGTGGGATGAAACACTCGGCAAACGCCCCGGTCCCACAGATGCCAACTCTGATGCTCATGTCGCTTTCTCCTATCTCGGATCATGACCTGTTCAATCCCAGCATTTCAGAATCCCAGCATGCCAGCATCCATGGGATCACCGCAACCACATGCGGACTCCGCACACGTCCGGGGCGAGACGCTCCGGCTAGCTTCGCACTCCGCTCCGGCTACCTTCGCACTCCGCGGTTAGGCGAGAGTCAGCTTGAGGACGGCAACTGCCGGGTGCAGGCCTCCTTCAGGCTTACAGAGAGAGAGCCCATCGGCGCCAACGG
>JAGLDW010000568.1 GCA_023145395.1 Lentisphaeria bacterium
GCGAAAGGTCCGGAACGAGCTCGACCTGGTACGGATTGCCGTGGCAGATCCCGAGTTGGAAGACCGACTTCTGGCGGTGGAGCGCCTGGTAGGTCAGGAGGCATTCAAAGAGGTGGCGTTGACCGGCAACTATCTTGACGCCCGCCTCAAGGCTGTGCGTCGGATCCAGGATCAGCGGATGCTGGCAGGGATCATGTGCGAGCGCAAGCAGCCCGACCTCATGATGGCGTGTTTTGAGGGAATCCACGATCCGGAGATTCTGGAAGAGGTGGCCAAAGATCCCCGCCAAAGCCTTACGGCGCGGCGGATCGCCATCGACATGTTTGCGGACCGGGAACTCCTGCTGGACATCCTGAGATCTGTGAGCGTGCCGGTGTTGCGCCGCGCGGCTGTGGAGCGCATCGGGGACGAGGCGTTGCGGAAGCAACTGGAAGAGGAGCTCTTGGCTCACCGGCCGGACGAACATCTGGACCGGATCCTCGAAACCAACGACGCGGAAGTCGTGGTGGAGTTTCTCGGGGCTTTCCGGGAGTCTCCGGCGGCGGTGCGGGCGTTGGGGCGGCTGGCGCGAGGCGGGGGAGAACATGGAGAGCATGCGTCGGCTATTCTCAGCCGGCAGCTCAAGCACGCCAGAGCGGAGATCCGCATGTTGGCGCTCGAAGGACTTCGGGCGGCGGACGCATTTCCGCCGGCTGTGGCGGAAGAGATGGCCGGGTCCGATCCGGACCCAGAAGTGAGACGGCTCGCGGGGGCAGCACTCGCGGGGGAGAACGCTTGAGCGAAGGATACCGGGAGGTACCATGAGCGCGACGATTCTGGTTGTAGATGACGAGCTGGACGTCAGGACCTACCTCAGGACGCTCCTGACGAAACAGGGGTATGAAGTAGTGATGGCCGCCGACGGTGAAGAGGGGCTGATCATGGCCCGGGAAAATAAACCGGATTTGGTCTTCCTGGACATCATGATGCCCAAAAAGACTGGGATCATGTTGTATCGCCGTTTGAAGAAGGATCCGGAGATCGGAGGAGTGCCGGTGGTGATCCTCACCGGACTCTCCCAGTACCGGTCGTTCTTCGCCCAGGACTTCGAGGAGGTCCCACCTCCCGAGGCGTTTGTCGAGAAGCCGCCGGACCGGGAGGATCTTCTCCGCCTCGTGAAGGAGCTGATCGGCGCTGCAGCGGACGACTGATTCCGGTCCAAGGGGGCAACCATGGGTACGAACGAGGTTGGCGGTACGGTCGTCAGTTGGGAGGGCGCCAATGGTGGTGAGTTGAGGGTTCAAACCGACAGCCTCTTCGACCTCGTGCCAAGCGCCATTTCCATTCAGGATCGGAGCTACCGGATTCGAAGGGTCAACGCCGCCTTCCGGAGGAGCTTTGGCGATCGGGTGGGGGAGCACTGTTACCAGGTGTACAAGGGACGGTCTATGGTTTGCCTGGATTGTCCCATGGCCCGGACCTTCGCCGACGGTGACATCCATTCTACGGAAGAGGTTGTACAGACAGCCTCCGGCGAGGTTCTTCACGTGACCGTTCAGACCTCGCCAATCCTTGGAACGGACGGAGCGGTGACGGGCGGGATGGAGATGCTGACCGACGTCTCCCAGTCGAACTCTTCCCGCCAAGAGTTGATCCTGCTGGGACAAGCCATGGCCGGTATGGCGCACTACATCAAGAACCTGCTCACGGGGTTGGAGGGCGGGGTCTTCGTGGTGGAGGAGGCTCTCAGGGAGGGTGATGAGACGCTGCTCGAAGAGGGCTGGGAGATGGTTCGACGCAATGTGGAACGGGTCATGAGGCTCTCCAGGGACCAACTCTACTGCTCCAGGGACAGGCTGCCGGAGATGCAGATCTCGGATATCAACGCGCTGGTGTGCGAGGCGGTCGAACTTTACC
>JAGLDW010000569.1 GCA_023145395.1 Lentisphaeria bacterium
TGGCATCCCCGGACTGGATCACCGCCAGCAAAGTCTTCACAGTCGATTTTGACAAGACCCCGTTCTTTGTGACAAAGGTTGGGGCAGTGTCGGACAGCGGAACCGTGAAACTGATCCGCAAAGACCCGTATGACAAGCAAGTCGCGATCAGGATTGACCGGCCCGGATTCCATGCCCTCGACATGCGAAGTCGATTCGGGTGGCGAGGTGTGGGCGAGGTGGAGGTCTGTCTCTATGCCCTTGGTATGGAGGAGGAGATCACATACGAGTACGTGGCGTTCATGGAACGACTGACCGAACGCGAGCACGCTCTCATCGAGGAAAGAAAATCCGCGGGAAATATCACATTGAATGTTCCGCCTTTTGCGGTCGTGCCCCTGTTCAATGCCTGCTCAGTCTATTTCCGGAGCCCAAGGAGGGACGCGTTGTCCGTGCTTTACCGCAAAAAGGGCGGCGACTGGCTCAAGGCACTCCAGCCTGTCTACATAGAAGAAGACAAGATGTATCGCGGCAGCGTGGTCAGTCTGGATGAGGATACGCTCTACGAACTGAAGATCGTTGGGGGCGAGGAGGAGATTCTGGCTCGGAATGACTTCAGAACCTGGGCCAGCGAGGTCCCCGTCGCCAAGACGATCGTGCTGGACGAAGACAATTTCGATGGCTGCCTCACCATCAGGGAATCCGGCTCTCCCGACGGCTGGATTCGCTATGTCTCCCGGGATGGATTTGTGCTGCGGAACGATCGCAAGGGACCACTCGTCGAACTGTACAAGGCGAAATACGTGCTTCTGGAGGGATTGACTCTCCGTGGCGGGCACAAGGATGCCATCGCAGTCAGAAAATGCGAGTATGTGAGAATCGTGAACTGCGACATCGCCGGCTGGGGCAGGATCGGCACCCAGCGCTTCGACATTGACGGCAAGTTCTATACGAAGGATGGCGCGGCGATAAACTGGGATAGCGCCATCCTCGTCAGCCGAAGCGTGGGCACGGTGGTGGAGCGTTGCTACATCCATGATCCGGTCAACACGGCCAACCCATGGTACTACTCTCATCCATCGGGTCCCCAGGCCGTGGGCATCGACAAGCCCATGTCGACGGTGCTGCGCTACAACGATTTCATCGGGAGCGATGTTCACCGTTGGAACGATGCGGTGGAGGGAGCAGGAAACTTCCATGCCAACGGCGGCTTCAACCGGGACGCGGACATCTATGGAAACATGATGTGCTTCGCCAATGACGACGCCATCGAGATCGACGGTGGCCAGACCAATGTCAGAGTCTTTCTTAACAAGTTCGAGGGTTGCCTGTGCGGGGTGAGCATCCAGGGGTGCATGTCCAGCCCCTCCTACGTCTTTCGAAATCTCCTTGTGAACATGGGGGACGAACACGGGATCGG
>JAGLDW010000057.1 GCA_023145395.1 Lentisphaeria bacterium
AACTACTACAAATCCAAACTTGCCAGTGGGCTGAAACGACTCATCATCGACTACGAGCCACCCACCCGACACGCCTGTTTCTGTCCGCGCTGCCGCACTGCGTTCGCGAAGAAGTTCGGGCTGAATACCGCAAAAATCGCCGTCATGCCTCCCAAGGAGATCCTGAACAAGCCCTACGCGGCGAAATGGGGTGCGTTCCGGGCCGAGCAGAACGGCGTCATTGTCGGCTTGCACTGCGAGATCATACACTCGATCGATCCCGAAGTGAAGATCGGGCTCTGTTCTTGGAGGGGCACGGCCACCGCAGCCGCGAACGGGGGCGATATTCGCCTCTTCGAGCCCTATGCTTCCTGGCATATACCCATGATCTATGCCAAGGGAACGGCATATCACGATAGTGTGGCGGAAACCTGCGCACGCACCACCAAACCCGTGCTGCCCTTCCTTGAGCTGTCCGATCTCTCCCAACCGCGATATCTCTCCCCGGCCGAGTTGCGCATGAATCTCCTGGCCACGGGCCTGGCCGGCGGGGGCGGCGCGGTCCTGTGGGTCGGCATCGAGTGCCTCGACGCGGACTATATGGCCATGACCGCCCGCGCAGTCAACGAAATCCAGGAACTGCGCGAGCGTGTGCCACCCTCGAAACACGCGCCTGACTGGGTGACCGTTGCGCCTGCTCGGACTCTCAAACGCACCATCACCGTGGACGGGAAACCCGTCGAGATTCAACCGCTGTCCGTCCATCCCCATCTCCGGTGGCATGTCTGGGGCGATGGAAAGCGCGCCATGGTTGCCGCCCTAAACTACGACCTGAAGAAAAACCACACATTGATGATCCGAGTCGGCGACACCACCCGGGAACTCAAAGTGCCGCCTGCTGACCTTGTTTCCATCGTGGTCGAGAGATAAAATCTGATCTGATTCACCAACGACACGAGGTCGCTGGGGTCGTCCCGACGCCATTATAGGCAATGTCGTTGTTGTCGTCGCATTTTGGAACAATCTGAAATGAAAAATCTGAAATCCAAAATGTGAGTAAAAGGAGTCTCTAGCCCATGCATGCAAGAACCATCGCTGCCCTGATTCTCTTCGTCTGGGGCGGCATTGCCGCTGGAATCGAACTCACGCCCAGATCAACCGAATGGAAGCTGCCGAAAGGCGCGGCGAAGTGGGTGGAGAATGGCACGATTCTACAGATTGACGCGGATCAGCCGCACCATACGAGCGTGGACCTGCTCAATGCTGCGGGAATGCCCGATTTCATGCTGACGCTGCGCGTGCGCATAGTGAGCTGGGAGGGCGCGGCGCCAGGTCTCTATTTCTACATGCGTCGCGAGGGGGGAGGACTGGAAGCCGCCTCGCTTGGCCGCGATGGACTTCGATTGATGGGCTGGTACGGGCGCGGCGAGCCGGGTACCAGCTCCGCAAAGGGCGGAGTCCCTCCGGAAAAGGGTGTTTGGCTGCACCTGAAAATGGTCACTCGCGGCAACTACTGCGTGGCCAAAGTCTGGCGCGATGGCGCGCTTGAGCCTCGGTGGCAGGTGGAACACCGCTACAGCCGTCTCAAGGGCGGAGCGCTAGGGGTCGGCGTATGGACGCACCCCAACACACCCTCCAAAGCCAGCGTGCAGTTCTCCGATGTCCACGCCGTGCCAGTGACGGAACAACTCCTGAAGGAGCAGAATGTTTTGACCGCGCCAGCGCCTTCTCTGGAACAACGGCAGATTCCTGCCGCTTGGGGTTGCTTCAAGACAAACGGCATGGTGGGTATCCGCGGCACCCGTCTGGCTGTTGCCTTCGATATCCGAGACGGGTGCCCCACCACCCTACTTGACCTGGTCAGTGGTCAGGAGTTCTCGACCTCCGTCCCCATCTGGGCGTTGTTCCATCTCTCTCTGCG
>JAGLDW010000570.1 GCA_023145395.1 Lentisphaeria bacterium
CGCTCTCGCCAAAATGTGAAGTTATTTTCCGTGCGGGCCCTTGCTGTCGTCCAACACTTCGTTGAGCCGTCCTGTACGGTAGAGTTCCAAGTCAAGGGTAACATAGCGGAAGCCAACGCGTTTGGCGCACTCAAGCACATCGTTTCGCAGGCCGGGCTGCGTTGAGAGCGCGTCGAAGCCTTCCTCGGTAAGCTCCAGGCGGAGAATATCGCCATGGTGCCGCGCCCGTCCGCCCGCGAGTCCCATCGTGTCCAGCAATGCCTCGACGGCATCGACCTGGGTGAGCTTTTCGGGGGTGATGGGTTCGTCGTAGGGCACTCGGGAGGCGAGGCAGGCGTAGGATGGCAGGTCGGCGGAGGGCAGCCCGAGCAACCTGGACGCGGCGCGGATTTCGAGTTTTGTCCAGTGGAGTTCGGCCAGCGGGCTGCGGACTCCGCATTCGTGCACGGCGCGGGAGCCGGGGCGGAAGTCGCCGCGGTCGTCTTCGTTGGCGCCGTCGATGACTTGCTCGAGGCCGTGCTCACGGGCCAAATCGTTGGCTCTGCGCATGATGGCCAGCTTGCAGAAGTAGCAGCGATTCGGTGCGTTGGCGACGAATCCGGGCATGGCGAACTGGTCTTCCTCGAGAGCGAGATACGGGAAACCCAGGGTTTCCGCGAAGTCGAGGGCGCGTTGCAGATGCCGTTCGGGAACGGACGCCATGGAAAGAGTGACGGCGAGCATGCGGTCTCCGAGCGCCTGGTGCGTGACGGCGGCGAGAAAGGTGCTGTCGACGCCGCCGCTGTACGCCACGAGGACGCTGCCAAACTCTTGGATGTACGCAGTCAGTTCGTCAATGCGCTTCCGCAGATGTGTCTCTGAGCATGTGGTTGTCGTCTGCATGGGTTGCCTTCTTTTCACATTTTTGATTTCAGATTGTTCCAAGAAACCGGTCGATAGTCTATTGCAGCAATACAGATATTTTATAGTGTCGTGTGATGCGTTGGCTCATAAAATCTGCAATATGCAATCCAAAATCTGAGATGCCAAGGGTGCCTACATCGCTGCGGAATATGCCATGGGTGGTTTGCCTGTGATGAAATAGTAGAGGATGCCGACGACAATGGTCAGCATGCTGGCGAGCACTTCGCCAGTGACAAGTCCGACGGCGATGGGGATGAGCTGGCGGTAGGCTCGCTCCCCCCCGAACCGTTGGATGCAGCTCTTGACGAGCCAGCCCAGGAAGAACGAGAAGGCGAGGCGTTGCGCCTGGTGGGAGCCCAGAAAGAAAAAGGCGATGGGGTGGAGGGGCCACCAGGGGAAGCGCAGTCTGCAGATGGAGACGCCGATGGTGATGGCCAGCATGAGGAGAAAGGCGGTGAGGAAGGTGCCATTCGGCTTCAGGTGCGCAAAGCGTTGAAGCCCGTGCAGCTCGCTTGCGGTTTCCAGAGTGCCCTGTGCCTTCAGTTCGTGCTTCATCTTCAGTGCCTGGTCGAAGGGCAGGGCGGGCGGATAGCGGGCCCAGCCATTGGAGGCCTGCATGATGCCCCGGTCGTATTGCCAGTAGATCGTGGCTGGAAGCGCCACCGCGAGCGCGAGGACCAGCGCGCCGACCATGAGCATGGTGAGTCTGCCCGTGTGCACGCCAGTGAGGTCGGCCAGCTGGAGGCCCTGGATCGCAAAGGGCATGGGCGCCCATCCGGGACCCACTAGGACGATAATCGAGACCATGCAGATCGTGGCGAAGGTGGCCGGGCCGAGCGCCTGGGCGCCCATCAGACCCCAGAGAAGGGCGCCGGGCATGAGCCATGTCCCGACGTAGAAGCCACCCGTCTCGGCGATGGCCCGGCTGACGGCGGTGAAGATGACAATGCTCAGGCCGGTGTAGATGACCGACAGCGGCCAGTCGAGCCCGGCGGTCACAAGCAGGTATGCGAACAACGCCGATCCGACGAGGAACACGCGCATTCCCCACACTTGGTCCGACCCGATCTGGTCTTGTGCCGAGAGGAAGAGACTTCGGCGAAGGACCCCGAGATAATGGCGCCGCCCAGTGTAGAGCAGCATCAGGACGATGCCGACATAGCCCCCGAGATACAGGAAGATCTTGGTGTTGTGGAACAGGCTGAAGCCCGGTGCCACCGACACCCCGTAGCCTGTGAGGATGCCCATGAAATAGCAGACGGCGAAGGGGACGACCGCGAGCGAGAAGGAGACGTCGGAACGGAAGAAGTAGGCTAGGCCAATCACTGTGAAGATGATGCGTGGATGGAAGAAGCGGCGTCCGTCCCCAAGGACCATGGGGCGCATGAACGGCGCCAACGCTCCAAAGTCCAGGTGGAGCCGAACGGGAATCATGAATTCGGGCCACCAGACGGCGCAGTAGTTGATCAGGTGGATGGCGAAGACGGCGCCGGCCGCCCACCAGAAGGCGCGCTTCCTGAAAAGTGCGCTGACCGCTTCCCCCTTCTTGGGCATGAGCGTATGGGCGAAGCGGGATATGGGGTAGGGAAGGTGCTCGTGCCGGGACCACTGTCGGTGCAGCACAAGCGCCCATCCCAGCGTGGCCACCGAGATGGCAAGCACGAGGGGAATCCAGAACGCCAGCGAGGGCAGCCAAGCACCCCAGGGGATGGCGCGCGGGGAGATGTGATGCGCGCCGCCCATCCCCGTCACGTACCCGGTCAGCGCATGGCCACCGTCCGCCGTCGCGTCCGCCAGCATTTTTTCGGGGACCAGTTCGAGCACGTTCTCCCGTGACCATGCTGGGCGGACTCGGTTGTAGTGATGGGGGAGCATCATGGCGCTGGGCCAGCAATGCACCATTCCATAGAAGGGAACGGCGCAGGCGACAAGAGCGAGCGCTGTGACAACGGCAAGCTCTCCAGCGCGAAGGGTCCAGCGTGGTCGGAGCCGTTTGAGCGCGTTGTTCGCGATGAGCGGGAGCAGGATCAGCGCGCCGTAGACCACGGGAGGCATGAGGTGGGGCACGAGCCGGGCCGAGTCATGAGGATTCATGACACAATCATGGAAATAGCCGAATGCCCCGATGCCCACAGCACCGACCAGCCCCACGATGATGGCGCGGAGTGTCAAGAGGCATTCCTTGTTCGACGTTCTGAATTGCTACGGGAGGTGGCGTTTGGCGGATTCCACCGTGTTGTGGAGCAGCATGGTGATGGTCATCGGCCCAACTCCCCCTGGCACGGGGGTGATGAGCGAGGCCTTCTCGCTGACTGCGTCGAAGTCCACGTCGCCGACGAGTCGGTAGCCGCGCTTGCGGGTTGCGTCCTCGATGCGGTTGACTCCCACGTCGATGACCACGGCGCCGGGCTGCACCATGTCGGCGGTGATCGTGTTGGGTCTGCCGGCGGCCGCGACGATGATATCCGCCTGCAGGACATGCTCCTTGAGGTTCTTGGTGCGTGTGTGGCAGACGGTGACCGTGGCGTTTCCGGTGGGCGCTTTCTGCACGAGCAAGTTTGCCAGGGGCTTGCCGACCAGGTTGCTGCGTCCCACGATGACCACGCGTGCACCCTCCAGCTTGACCCCGCTGCGCTGCAGGAGCTGGATCACGCCGTGCGGTGTGCAGGACCAGAAGGCATCCACCCCGATCACCATCCGCCCGACGTTGATCGGATGGAAGCCGTCCACGTCCTTGTCCGGGTCGATGGCGAGCAGCACCTCGGTCTCGTCGAGATGATCGGGCAGGGGCAGCTGGACGAGGATGCCGTGGATCTTCGGGTCGTCGTTCATTTTC
>JAGLDW010000571.1 GCA_023145395.1 Lentisphaeria bacterium
TCCTCGCAGGCGCGCTCCTTGGCGGTGACATAGGAACGCGAGGCAGGGTCGTCGCCCACAAGGATGACGGCAAGCCCAGGCACCACGCCATGGTCTAGTTTGAGTTGCTCAATCTCGTTTTTCAGCTCCACTCGGATGTCCTGGGCGACCTGTTTCCCGTCGATGATTGTAGCTGGCATAGTTGAACTCCGGTGAATGTGAGTGTGAATGACGGTTTTCGCTGATTTGTGGGCTGTGGTGCAATGTACTTCGAGAACTCGTCTGTACTATCCCGTGAGTTTGGTGGTTCGGTGGTGGTGGCGCGCGGCCGCCAATGCCATGAAGTTTCTCGCGTGGCATGTTCGGAGAGCGGAGTTCGCAGGCGCGGCGGTCGGGGGCGACACACCCTCCGGGAATTGCGGAGTTCGCACTGTGGCGGATCGCGCGGCGGATCGCTCAGTCGACGACGCTGGCGATGTAGTCGAGAATGGCATCGACATCGGCGAGCGTGACGGCGGAGAAGTGGATCTTCTGCGGGTAGATCATGACATTGGGGCCCTTTGCGCAGACCCCGAGGCATCCAGCCTGCGACACACGCACCCTCGGCTTCCAACCCCGATCGCCAACACCCTTTTTCAATGCGGAGCGCACGAGTGCGGCATCGCCGTCCGCGCAGGATTTTCGTTCGCCGTGCCGGTCGTTGGTGCAGACGAACACGTGGCATTCATAGCGGGAAGTAGTCTGTTCCATGATTTCAGTCCTTACATGCGCTTTTTACATACCGGTGGGGATGTCGAAGAAAAGGCATTCCACACCGTGGTCGGCTCGGATGCGTTCCATGACGGCTTTGACTCCCGGGATTTCGCTGCGGTAGTGCCCGGCGGCGACAATGCTGATTCCGAGTTCATGGGCCGGATGATAGTCTTGATGCTCGATTTCCCCGGTCACCAGACAGTCCACTCCCAGCGATGCGCAGTCCGCCAGCGATCCCGATCCGTGCCCGGACACCACCACCACCCGGCTGATGGGAGCGCCGCCAGTGTCGATGGTCTGGCACTCGGTCTCAAGAAGCGTCCCAACCTTGTCTGCGAGTTCGTCGAGGAGCAACGGTCCCGGGAGCGTGCCTATTTGGCCGATGCACAAGCCGCCGTATTCGCAGGCGGGCTCGCAGTCCTGAAGTTCGAGCATACGGGCGATCAGCGCGTTGTGCCCAATTTCTGGGTGTGCGTCGAGGGGGAGGTGGGAGGCGTATAGCGAGATGTCGTTGCGCAGGAGGGTTCCGAAGCGCCGGGCTTCGAGCCCGCAGATGCGCCGGAATCCCGATCCCCAGCTGAGGCCGTGATGGACAAACACGAGGTCGGCGCCCCAATCGTTCGCCTTTTCGAACAAGGCCTGGCAGGCGTCCACGCCAAAGGCGATGCGGCGCACATCGCTCGTCCCCTCGACTTGGAGTCCGTTGTTGGAGCCGTCCTCCACCTTGCCCACTTCTGCGAACAGCGCATCGAGCCAGGTGCACAGCGTGTTTCTGTCAACCATTGTTCGGGTTCCCCATCGTGTCGTCGTCGCTCTGTGGCGGCGGTTGGTTCATGATGCGTCCGGCGGCGAGGCTGAGTAGGGCGCCGACAAAGAGAATGGCAGCCATCCAGACAAACGCATCGGCGGGCTCGGCACCCGCGATCAGTCTGCCGAAAAGCGGCGGAGCGACCACGCAGCCAAGGGAGCCGCAGGCCACGGTCACTCCCACGGCCACGCCCGTACCGTGGGGGTTGCGCGAGGCGGTCATGGCCACGATCAGAGGCCATATGCCTGAAAAAGCGAAACCCGTGAAGGCGAAGCAGGCCACCGCCGCTGTCCACGACTCTACGCCCGCTTGCGCCAAGAGTCCAATGCCGGACAGGAGCATGAGCACGGAGACCACGCGGTGTTCGGGCACGGATTCGGGCAGCAACGCGCAGAGAGCTCGCCCCGCAACCATGGCCGCCCAAAAAATGGACAATGCGTAGATGGCCCAGCTCTCGGGGGCGGCGCATCCCTCGCGAAGGTAGGTGTTCATGAAGGTCGCCGTGCCCATTTCCGCGAGAACATAGAGGAACACGAGCAAGGCGGGTAGGAGGACCGAGGCGCGCAGAGCATGCAGGGGAAAGCCTCTGCTGTGCTCCTGTCTCTGCGGGCGGGGAGCGTGTGATAGGGCGAAGAGTACCAGCAGCACAACGCCTCCCGCAGCCGTGCCCGCGAAGAACCAGCGCCAGCTCACCCCCAGGGGCAGGAGGCGTCCCATGGCGGCGGGGCCTCCCACGGCACCCAGGCAGTAGGCCATCTGGGAGATGTTCAGAAAGAACTTGCGGCGTTTTGGGAACAAGTCCGCGAGCAACGCCGAACTCATCCCCTCGAGGATGCCGCCGCGGCGCCCATCACCACCCCCCCCGCAAATGCCCCCGCAAGGCTCCCGGATGCCGCCCAGATCCCCGCGCCTGCGGCCACTAGCGCAGAGCCGACGGCCAGAACCCGTGTCTTTCCGACACGGTCCGCAACCAGGCCCCCGATCAGACTCGCCAGAAAAAAGCCGCCAAACTGCCAGGCGGACGCGTTGGCGAGTCGGATTGGCGTCACCGCGAAGTCCGCAGCCGCACGAATCTGCGCAGCGAACACGATGTTCGCGGACACGGCATAGAGAACCAGCGCGCAGAGAGCCGCGATTGCGGCGAGATGCCGACGGGGTTCGGGCATCATGAGTTCCTGACGCTGACGATCAGCTCGTAGGGGGCGCAATCGGCAACCTGCTTCTGGAACAATGCCGTGGTTTCCTCGACAAAGCGGCGCGTGTTCCGGCGGCTGAGGTTGGGGAATTGTGTTTCCACCATGCGGCGTGCGTCCCGCAGGACAAGATGGGCGGGATGGTAGTGTGCATGGTCCAGCGTCGTGCAGATCGCGTCGCGCATCGCCCCGAGCATGTCTCGTACGGTGGGCAGACAGCGCTGCAACTCGGTCAGCACCGTGATTTCCATGAGGGGGCCGTCTCCAAGGCGTTCAGCGAAGGCCATGTGATTGAACTCGAGGCGGGCACGGGGCACCGCGCGAGAGACGGGTAGCGCGCGTCATATGCTCAGCTGGGCAAGCCTGGATCCTGCAGAATCGAAAAGAGGGCGGAGATCAGCCACGCCAAACAGCCAATCGTTCTTTCTTGTGCTCACCGGTCCGCTGTGGTCAGTTCCAAGTTGAAGTACGTGGATGGCGACCTGGCGGATGAGTTCGTCGCCCACGTTCTTCATGCCCAGCTTCTCGATGGCTGTGCCCACTTCACGGGCGAGAGCCTGGACTTGCGCGGAGGAGAGGGGAAGGTCGGCACCCAGGCGCTTTTCGAGTCTTTTGCGGTTCCAGGGCAGCAGTTCAATGCTGGGAATCTCCGGGGGCGCCAGGCCACGTTCCCGTTCGTAGTCGGCAGCCACCTCCGCATAGCCGGAGGCACGCAAAACCAGTGCCACTTGCTCGTCGATGAGGGACTCGGGGGGCAGTTCGGCACCCTCTGCACGGCGTTGAAGCATCTGCTCCTCGACAACGAGTGACACGTGTTCTGTCAGCCAGAACTCGCGCACACTGTGCCGTTCGAAGCAGACTTGCAGCACATTCCGCAGGGCGTCGAAGTCATATGTCTCCGCCTTGCCCTGGGCATCGACGACCATGCAGTGATTGCTGAAAAGCTTAATCATCGTGTTCTTCGTGTCTTGGCTCTTCTGCGTTCAGCCTTCAGCGTTCTGTCCCATCATCGCTCGTCGCTGAGGCTGTTCACCTCGGAGATGAACTCGTCGATATCTTCGAAGCGGTGGTAGATGGAGGCGAAGCGAACGTAGGCGACCTGGTCGACCTTGCGCAGTGCGCGCATGGCCAGGTCGCCGATTGTGCGGCTTGCCACCTCGCGCTTTTCCAGCGAGGAGAGCTTTTCCACGACTTCGGCCACGATGCAATCGAGATCCCGCTCGCTGACTGTGCGCTTCCAGCAGGCTTGGCGGAGTCCGTCGCGCAGCTTTATCGCGCTGAACTCTTCGCGCGAGTCATCGCGTTTGACGACCATCAGTTCGGTTGGCGAGATCGTTTCGCGGGTGGTGTAGCGATACTCGCAGTCCGCGCACTCGCGTCGACGTCGGATGGCATCGCCCTCCTTGGTCATCCGCGTCTCGTTGACCTTGTCGTCCAGGCATCCGCATTTGGGACAGCGCATGGTCGCACCCGCTTGTGTCTGTGTGTCTTCTCAGCGGTGGACACATGCCCACTCGCCTACTTGGCTCTCACCAAAAGAACAAACAAAAACATAGTCTCGCGCATGCCCGATACAACCCGCGGTAGGATGGTGGGTTAAGGCACCCATATCAGTTTTACAGGTCATTTTTTTCGTGCTGGTTCTGGAACCCGCAACTCGTTGAGGCTCTTGCAGAACCCCACGTAGCCGCGCGGCACGCAGTTTTGCAGGAGCCTCCGTCACTTTCCAATGCTCCACTCCTCCAGCATTCCCATACTTCAAGGGATCGCTGTGGGCCAGTGCCTGTTTATGATCCACTAATTCTGTACGTGCGTCCCCAGTTTTCGCAGCTTGCGCAGAATCAAGATCTAGCGCACGTAGAACCAGTATACGCTCCCTGCAACCACTTCATCCTCAGTGCCCAGTGACTTGTACGCCTGCTCGGATACATTCCATTGCCAAACATCGGCAACCGTGCCACGAGACGAGGACAGTTGGGACACCGTTTTGGTCTCCGCCGCACATTCCATGTTCCAACCGATCTCGGAGGACGGAGCGGCAAGAGGCTCAACGGGAATGCCGACAAGAAGCGCCTGACGTCCATTCTCGGGCAACTGTTGGAGGAACAACCAACGTGCATTCTGGGAGGGCACCGGCTGGTCGGCATCATAGGCGATATAGGAGCGCTCGTCGCGATCCCACTCCCAGACGAGCGGGCCCAGCTCCTCTGCGGAGAACGTTTCGGCGGGAACCCAGCCATCGTCGAGACTGGCCACCGCGTTCCATCCGTTGTGCACGGTGACGAGAACGGGTTCGCCCCCCTGATTGGCGGAATCGATGAAGCTCTGCAGGCGTTGCAAGGACGGCACGCTGCCAGCAGCCTCCACAAAGCGCCTGTAGACAGGCAAATTCTCTTCCAGCACGTCGATTGCGCCTGCATCGGCCAGTATCTCGACCCTCAATGCGTTGGCGTTTCCGTTCTCGGCCATTGTGTTGATATCGACGAGTGCGGCGGAAATCTTGACAATCACCCGTAGGGAACTCGAAAGGGAACCGCCTGTGCCGTCGGCGAGTGATTGACGGGCCTGCATGTAGTGGGTGCCAGCCGTCATGGTCACGGTGATCGCCCATTGGCCAGCCCCGTCCGCCTGTCCGGATTTCAAGTCGAGCCCATCACCTACCAGAGTTGCGGTGGCGCCAGGGATGGCCGTGCCGATGAACTTGAGAGTTGTGAGGTACGTTTCGTTGTCCGTGCTGGAATGCCCACTGTCAGATGAGGGATCGAGGTCCGGAGGATCAAGTCTGAGCGGAGTGATCCGCACGATCCCATCGCTTGTGTCCAGGTGCAGGGCGCTGCCGTCTGCTGCATAGGCCGTGCTGCGCGTAATCCGTACGGTCGAGAACGTATCCGTCGTCGATTTGGCAATCATGAAGGGCAGTTGGCAGAACGACGGCCCTGCATAGCTTCCCCCCTGGCGGGCGATCCACGCAAGCTGAATGGTGCCGGCATTGTCCGGATACGCCTTCGGGAGCCAGGCAAACACTGCGTCACTATTCCGGTAGTCACCCGTCGGTTCGCCTGTCAGTCCGAGAGTCGTTGGGTCGTAGGCCAGTGTGAGCAGTAGCGCAGCAGGAACGGTATCCCCTGCCAGTCCCATCGGGAGGGATACACCCGCGTCCGCGATCCCTGCCACCTCGTCCACGTTGATCTCGGCAAATCCGTGGGAGTCTCGGGAAACATCGTCGCTCGCGGCACTCCGCAATGTCTCCTCTTCGTTCTGGCGCCACGTTTCCAGGAACTGGTCTGTGCAGGAAGTCACGAAACGGTGTTCCACGATGGCGGGGGCTGCGAGCTCGACGGAACTGGCCACCAACTGCCGTGCGCTGGTGGCGTTGCGATGCCAGAAGATTGCCGCCCGGTCTCCATTGCGGTCTGATACGAAGATGGTCATTCCGGTGTCGGACGCGCTCGGGCTGGAATCCACCGCATCGTTGCTGGTCATCTGGCTGGCATTGACGCCAGCGCTCAGGTAGAGCTCTTCATCACCATCACGGTCACTGGAGAATACGAGTTGACCGTTGCTGGTCCAGGTGGGTTGGCGTTCGTTGGCCGCATTCGTGTGCCATTTGCGCAGGTTCGTGCCATCGCCGTTTATTACCCAGATGTCCCAGCTTCCATCCCGGTCGGACGCGAAAGCGATGCTGTCACCGTACGTGGCCCAGGCAGGTTCGGCGTCTCGCCCTGGGCCGCTGGTCAACTGCGTGATTCCACGTCGATCGCTGTCCCAGATAAAGATATGCGGTACTCCCCCATCACGTTCGGAAACGAATGCTACCTGCTCCTGATACGGATTGCAGTGAGGTGAGTAGTCGTCTGCGCCGTCCGTAGTCAGAGCCACCGGTGTTCCGTCGCTGAATGGGACATGCCAGATGTCCTTGTTCCCGGCACGGTCCGAGACGAACACAACCCCCGAGTTGCGAGCCATGGGAACGGGTTCGCCGTCGTCGGCCACATGGTGTGTCAGGCGGACTGGCCCGCCCTTCGCCTGCGACATGAGCCAGATGTCTTTGTTGTCTCCGGATGTGTTGGCATACAGGAACGAAGGAGGCGCGCCATTGGGCTGGGCTGCCCCAAGCTGCGACGTGTTGCCAGTCGGATGAATGCACAACGCGCGCACTTCCATGTCTTTCGGGACGTATCCACTCAGGGAGAACTGACCATCGATGACGGGCGCGTGTCCCACCAGCACAGCCGCTTCATCGTCAAATCCACCGTATACTTCGACACGTGTGCCAGCAGGCGGATCGGAGAAGAGCATTCCCTGGATGGTGGCACCGTGATTCTCATACTTCGTGATGACGGGCGCATCGATCTCCTCGTTTCCCCCACTCTGCAGTCTAATGGGATTGTAGGTGCTGCCGGAACAGATGTTTTGCGAGAGGACATTCCCAGTTGTGGTCGCACCCTCGACTAGGATCCCATGGTCCTGGCTGTTCTCGATGCGATTGGAGACGATAAGGGAGTTTTTCGCACCCGCTTCCAGAAGGATGCCACTGCGGTACGTGTGCTCGACGAAGTTTCCCGAGACCACAACACCGTCGGTGCCCGACAGGAGCACGCCATGCCGGAAGCCATAGGATCCCGCGGCGTACATGCGTTCGAAACGATTGTTCAGAATGCGGATGTTCGTTCCGCTGCCACGCACTTCGACACCTGGGCGGTCACGGGGCCCATTGCTGTCGGGGTCATCCGGATCTCCCCCCTCAAAGAGGTTGGCGTAAGACTGCACAGGATCCCCAACCGTCACATTGCTTGCACCGTCCACCAGGACAATGGCACCAGCATAGAAACGGTACTGGAATAGACAGGAACTGATCGTTGTGCCACTGGCGTCCCGGCTGGTTCTCGCACCCCCGCTTGCCCGGACTTCGATCACGGGTCCGCTGCAGTAGGTCTGTTTGAACACGCAGGCAGGCTCCTCGCTCTGCCCGCCGATGAGCACATTCGTGGAATCCTCTACACAAACGGCACCGGAGACCGTGCTGTTGGTTGTGAACAGGGAGGGGATATCGCCCAGCTCCCCGAGAGTGACATCCGTGCTGCCCTTGATGTAGACACCTCGCCCCCGATGGCCAGCCACGGCTAGTCCCAGCAACTCGATATTGCTGCTATTCTCCACCCAGACCGCGTTCCCTTTGTCCACATCCGTGTTGTTGCTGCGATATGAGCTGGGTAGTTCCACTGCGTGGACCTGAACATTCTGGCAATTCAGAATCCTCAGCGAGTTGCCGTCCTGCGTCCTGGATAGCTTCAGCGTGTTTCCCCGATCCGACTTGAGTAGGATGTCATGACAGGACTCGAGACTGATAGCCGCATCCCAGTTGCTGTTGAAAGTCAGTGCCTTATTGGTCGTGGCGATCGTGAGGTTAGCCCCGTCGATGAAGCGCATGCCCGCCCCCCGATGGCTGGAGGCGTACGTGCCGTCGAAGGACACATCGGTCAGCTTCTCCGCGTAAAGCCCATCACCAGTCGAGCTCCCAAGGTAAACACCCTGGAACTCCCATTCTTTGGGGGCTGCGGCACCGGCGATCCGGACACCGCCCGTATGCCGTCGAGTCTTGATATCGCTCAAGCGCGCTTGCTCGACACCTTCGAACTGCAGCGCCACTCCCGTGCTTTGGTACTCACTGTCCATGCTGTCCACCACCGGGCTGTGCGACCACATCGCATACGCGACACGTATCTTCTCCAGGCTCACAGGCCAGTTTTCACCATCCTTGTACATGGGGAGATCACTGACATAGACGCCACCCTCTGGGTGGGTGCCAATGATACAGTCATCAAAGCGTGTCCAGGCTGCCCCCCCAGTGACGCGCACGCCCCACTTTTGGTTGATCGCAACCCATCGGTAGCCATCTTCATAGTTGTATATGAGGGCACCGATGCGCGTGCCTCCCCCGACGAAAGTGTGGTCTGTGCCCGCGTCCCGGATGATGATTCCACCTTCCGCATTGTGACAGATATCGGTGGACTCGACACGATTGTGTTTGGCACCCTGCTCAATCAGAACCCCAATGCCGCCATTGCCGACATCGTCGTAGTCGGTCTTGCCATCGTAGTAGAAGTACCCGATATCGACCGTTTTCAGCACGTTGCTGTCAGTGCCCTGGCCACGCATGGAAACACCGTTCCCCCCGCAGAGCCCGATCTGGACGTTCTCAATGACGTTTTCACGCGCACCGTTCGACAGAACAATGCCGTCGCCGACGTTGCCATTGGGGATGTCATCCGCGATGTTGTCAACTGCCTCGTGGACACCAATGCGGCAGCCCTTCACGTGATTGCCCCATGAGTTGCCCGTGATCCGGATGGCGTCTCCATCGTTGCCGGCGATATCCCCTCCCGAGACAACCGTATCCACCGTATTTTCAAGGACAATTCCATCCCCAACATTGTCCAGAATGAACTTGGGGTTGACGGTGCAGCGTTGCGCCCCCTTCAGAGTGACCGCGTCTCCGAAGCACTCCGTTACCGAAAGCGTCAGCGTATGGTCGATCGCGTTCTCGAGGACCACGCCCTTCTCACAGGAGGTGATGTTTAGGATGGGGAAGGTGTTTCTGCTTCCGCCCACGATCGCGAGTGCGGCGCCAGTCCCGTTGGCCAGCGCGAGCTCAGTGACACCCGTGAACTCATTCCCCTTGCAGTCCGTGAGGGAAATCAGAGGCTCACTTGCACGACCGGCCGGCGCGTCGCCGCTGGCGTCAATGCCCGGGAAACTGAACCTGTTGCCCGTACTGTTCGCCATGGCGATGGCCGTACCGGTTATGTCTCTGAAGGCAACACTGATGGTGGCACCATGCACATCGTCTCCGGCAAT
>JAGLDW010000572.1 GCA_023145395.1 Lentisphaeria bacterium
GCACGGACTGCGAAAACGACGGGCTATTCTGCACGCACGAGCAATGCGACGCCGGCGGTGTTTGTCAAACGGGGCCCCGAGATTGCTCTCAATACTCGGACGACTGTTTCGATGGCCTATGCAGCGAGACCCTGGCAACCTGTTTTCCTGATGCGCTGCCCGAGGGTGATTCCTGCGGAGACACTTACTGCGACGGACTGAGTTTCATGCAGCCCACCTGCAACAGCAGCCAATTATGCAACGTGGCCTCCACCATCACGATCTGTGAGGATGGAGACCGTTGCACCGAGGACGGCTGCAATGCCATGGGTGGCTGCGAATATCTACCCATCACCGGCTGTGCGGTGCAAACCGGAGATCTGGCCGACTATGCCGTGGCTGGTGACGGCAGTATCTTCACGGTGCAAACGACCAGCGATCGGGTTTTGGGCCGTTGCTACTTGCCGAATGGCAACCCACGAACGATTGAATTCGAGGTGTCTGACGGTTCCGTGGCCAGCGTGGAGCCGGGTGGAACCCAGGTGCTCTCTGCTCGGGATACCGGCATAAGTTTGGTGAGTTTCGTGCTGCGTGAAACGGCCGGCGATACCAATACTCGAATTTTTGTATCCCAGCTTTACGACGCGGACTGCCAAAAAATCTTAGCCACTCCCATCTTCTGGCCAGCGCCTATTTCTCCCAATCTCTATTTCGACACCGCCATGGACGCTACTGGCAATTTCGCCCTGCTCTGGCAGAATGCCGTCACCAACTCTCATACCTTTCTGACCCTCTACGACAGCGCCGGCAACAGGATTGGACCGGAGGGTCTCCTGGTTAACAACGCCAACCAGTGCTCCTCCGGTTCAGGCTTCCATGTGGCCTTGCGTCCCGATGGGAGCGGCGGTGTGGTGACTTGCCAGCTCAATGCCTCTGCGCCCATTCGCTATCGCCGATTCGACGCTGGCGGCAATTTCCTGGATGGCACCGACAGCAGCATGCCTGAACTGGCCAACACCAGCAGCAACAATTCCTCCTACTACTGGACCCACCAAATCGCCATCAACGACAACGACGTCATCGCCGTGGAATGGCAGAATCAATATGATTATACCCACGAGCTGGATTTGCTGGACGCCGACGGCAGCCTCCGGGCGCATCGTGTCCTGGGCACCATCAGCAGCAGCGCCATCAATGGATTCAAGGCCTTCCATCAGAAGGTGGCCTTGCTGGGCAACGACTTCATCCTGCGCGACAATGAGTCGCCGGTCACCCTCTATCGGGTCGACCAGAATGGACAGCTTCTGGGCTGCGACCGCCTGGATTATCTCAACACCAGCCTGCGTTCCTCGGGCAGTGTTTTGCATATGTTTGACGGAGATCGGGTGGTTCGGGATGTTGTGAATTTCGATTCCTGGCTCGGCTGCGCGCCAAGCGGTTGCGGCAATGGCGACCCGGATCCATACGAAGGCTGCGATGACGGAAATCTCCTCTCTTTCGACGGCTGCAACGAGTTCTGTGACATCGAGACTTGTGGCGACGGCGTGGTCACCGGCCTGGAAACCTGCGACGACGGCAATTTCGCGCCCAACGATGGCTGCGATCCGCTTTGTCAGCTGCAGGACCCGCAAGCCCCCGACGAACCCATCCTGGGGCCGGCGGACGACTTCGATGTGGCCGCCGATGGGCGCATGATCACGACTCGCCTGGAAAACGGTACGATCTTCGCCACCTGCTACGCGCCGGACAAAAGCCTCTTGCGGGCCCGCTTCCCGCTTGCCAGTGGGCGCGTTGCAAGTCCACAGGTGGTCATGTCACGCAACGGCACCTTGTCCCTGGTGGCCTGGCGGAATCTGGCGACGAACAAGATCATGGCTTCCTGGCTTGGACCCCAATGCCAACTCTTCCATCATTCGCGCGAGCTCCTTTCAAGTGAATCTTACAGCTATGCTATCGCCATGGATGACCAAAACCGGGCAGCGGCCATGGTGGGGGACCTTGTGGAAGGAATGCGCTTGGCTTTGTTCAGTCCGCTGGGTGTTCGCGTCGGCTCGGAGCTGTTACAAAATTGCGGCGGAACCAGTCGCGGGCACCTGGCCTTGAATCAGGCCTCCGGCGGTGGCGTCATCTCCTGCGCCCACAGCAGTGACCACTTTTCTTTCCGGCGCTTCGACGCGTCCGCCAACTGGGTGGATGCCGGCCTGCGGGATGTCCCGGTGCTCAACATGGAACCAGGGGGCGGACCGGCCGTGGGCATGAACGATCTGGGACAATTCGTCTTTCAGTGGCGGGGTTACGATGAGTACATGCACGCCGATTTCTTCGACAGCGACGGAAGCTTCATCCTGTCCGTGCCCACCAGCATGAAGCAGCGCGAGCTTTGGGGCCCCTATGACACCTTCGCGCTTTACCAGGGAGGACGGATGGAGATTCCCCTCTCGGGAAACAACTTTGTTTTGGGTGAGATTTTTACCATGGATACGTCGGACAAAAGCTGCGAGTACAGCATGTTCACGCCCTTTGGACTCTTTCAGGGCAGCTTCGAAACCGATCTGGCGATGCCCTTCATCAACACCGCACGAATGGACGAGCAAGGCTTTATCTACTTCAGGAAAAACCAGAGCGTCCACTTTCTGGACTCTCCGTTTTGAACCGGGATTGAGGAGAAATTGACATGAGATACGCATCTCATCTTCCGTGCCTGGTCTTCGGCATCATGGTTTTGTTCGTGTCCCAATCCTGGGCGCTCACCGGAGCGGATGGGACCGGGTGCTATCTGTTCTCCGACACCCTTGAACCCAGCACCAATCCCCCCGTTTTCGATTTTGAGGACATGAGCGGAGCCGACGGTTTGGTTCTGCTGGACGACGATGTGGCCATGGATCTGCCCATCGGCTTCGATTTCTTGTTCTATGGAAACACCTTCAGCCTCATCAACCTCTCCTCCAACGGTTTCGCCTATTTCGGCGATCTCGATGACAACGGTTGTTGCGAAGGGGATCGCATCCCTGGAAGCAGTATCCCCAACATGATCGCCGCCAGTTGGGAAGACTTAAACCCCCTTTATGGCGGTAGCATTTCTTACCAAACCCTGGGGACCGCGCCGGAAAGGCGCTTCATCCTCGAATACCTGAACATCGCATTTTACGGGCGCATCAACTTCACCGCCAGTTGGCAGATCAAACTTTTCGAAAACAGCAACGACATCGAGGTTCATTACCTTGAATTGGACCGGAACAACGAAGACTGGGGTTACGGCACCATGACGGCCGGCATCGTCAACGCCGACAGTCGCATCGGCATTGAATGGGCCTTCTGGGATCACAGCGAGGATGTCCAAATCCAGCAGGAGGCGGTGCGCTATTCCCTGTCGCCCTCGGCCACCGATGACACCGACGGGGACGGGATCAGCAATTGCCTGGACAATTGCATCGACGTAATCAATGTGGGTCAGGCCGACGAAGACGGTGACTACCTGGGTGACGCTTGCGACGAATGCCTGGATGACCGGATCAACGATCCGGATGAAGACGAAATCTGCGGCAACGGGGATGGCAGTATCACATACAATCCCTGTGCGCCGGGCCAGAACAGCAACTGCGACGACAGCTGTCCCTATGCCTTCAATCCCCTGCAGGAAGACACCGATGGCGATCTCCTCGGCGATGCCTGCGACAACTGTCCGACGGTGGCCAATGGACCCAATGAGCCCATTCCCCAGCAGGACACCGACAAGGACGGCGTGGGCAACGTCTGCGACAACTGCAGCATTAATCAAAACTCCGACCAAAGCGACATCGACAACGACGGACAGGGTGATGTCTGCGACACCGATGACGACGGGGATGGGTTTCTCGACAGCGACGGCAGCAATCCCTGCACCGGCGGGCAGACCACGGGCTGCCAGGACAATTGCTCGGTGGACCCCAATCCCGACCAGGCGGACCAGGACAGCGATGGCGTCGGGGACGTCTGCGATCCGGACATCGACGGCGACGGCATCGCCCAGGGAGATGGCGTCAACCCATGCCTCGACGGGCAAATGGCCGACTGCGACGACAATTGCCCTCTGGATACCAACGCCGATCAGGCCAACATGGACAACGACAACTGGGGCGATGTCTGTGACCTGGACTACGACGGCGACGGCATCCCCCAGGGCTCGGGCAGCAATCCCTGCACCGGGGGTCAGTCCTCCGGCTGTCATGACAACTGCCCGGCCGTGGCCAACTCCGATCAGGCGGATGCCGACTTTGACGGCCTGGGCGATGTTTGTGATCCGGACGCGGACGGCGACGGGGTTGAAAACGCCCAAGACAACTGCCTAATGGTGCCCAATGCGGGCCAGGAGAATCTGGATCAGGATGCGCTGGGAGACGCCTGCGATGAGGATGCGGACGGGGACCTCGTCGATGAGGGCGATGGCGGCA
>JAGLDW010000573.1 GCA_023145395.1 Lentisphaeria bacterium
CCTGTGGCGGAGACACCCCATCTGGACCGTCTGGCACAGGACGGTGTGCGTTTCACCAACGCCTACGCCGCAGTCCCCTCCTGCATCGCGGCGCGCGCGTCCATCTTCACCGGCTTGACCCCGCGCAGCCACGGCCGGACCGGGTATCGCGACGGCGTCACCTGGAACTACGAGCACACGCTTCCCTCTCTGCTGGCCCAGGCAGGCTATCACACGCAGGCTGTCGGTAAAATGCACGTCGCCCCCGTGCGCAATCTCATCGGCTTCCACAACGTGGTGCTGCACGACGGCTATCTGCACTACGCCCGCGGACGTAAGGACGACTACGGTCTCTTCGACGACTATCTCCCCTGGCTCCGTCAGCGCCACGGGGCGGCCGCCGACTACATCGACACCGGCATGGGCTGCAATGGCTATGTGGTCCGCCCTTGGATGTACGACGATATGCTGCACCCCACTGCCTGGGTGACCACCCAGTCCATCGACTTCCTGCGTCGCCGGGACCCGACCAAGCCCTTCTTCCTCTTCACCTCCTACCACCGTCCGCATCCTCCCCTCGACCCGCCCCGCGACTACCTGGACATGTACGAAAACAAGCCGCTGCACGATTTGCCGCAGGGCGATTGGGTGGACCGCCTGCCCTCGGGTGGGCGCGGACTGGACAGCCCGGTGCCCACGGACCCGTGGCAAATTGACCGAGCCCGGCGCGCCTACTACGCCCAGCTCACTTTCATCGACCACCAGCTCAATCGCCTGACCCACGCGCTGCACGAGGCCAACGAGCTGGAGAACACGATTTTCCTTTTTTGCGCCGATCACGGCGACATGCTCTACGACCATGGGCGCATCGCCAAGGCGCTGCCCTACGAAGGCGCTGCCCGAATCCCTTTTATTATGCGCTTTCCCCGTTCGTGGAAAGGTCCGCGCGGCGCGACGGTGGACGCCCCGGTGGAGTTGATGGACGTGCTGCCCACGCTCTGCGAGGCGGCGGGAGTCTCTGTTCCCGATAGCGTCGAAGGACGGAGCGTTCTTCCCTTTCAGCGTGGCGAGACTCCGGCATGGCGCGAGTACATCCATGGGGAGCACGCCTCGGGGCAATGCTCGAATCACTGGATCGTGGATGGAAACTGGAAGTACGCCTGGTTCTCCCAGCCAGGGATGGAGCAGCTTTTCGACCTGCAGAACGACCCCTGCGAACTCCGCGATCTGGCTGCGGAGAATCCTGCGATGCTGGGAGAGATGCGGGCTCGGCTGATCGCGGAACTGGAGGGGCGGGAAGAGGGCTACGTGCAGGACGGGAAACTGGTGTCTGGACGACCGGCGCAGGCCGTGCTGTCCCACATCCAACAAACGGGATAGCACAAGCTCCTGGCTCAGTCGGGAGTACCTGATTTTGCATCCTACGGCTGGCCGGGCTTTCGGCCAGACGTCACCACAGGGCATGTCATACCATGAAACCGACAGTGCGAATCGCTACAGCCACGACGCCCGATGGAGGCGAGATGGCGCTCTATCGGCACGACAGTGATTTTGCGATCACAGTCAATCGTCAGGACTTGATGCACAGCCGCCGACACGAGTCGGAACTGGAACTGGCTCGGCTGGGATGCGCGCATCTGGTTGGTCGTAAGGAGTCCCGTGTATTGGTCGGCGGTTTGGGCATGGGCTACACCTTGCGTCAGGCTCTCGACATGGTGGACACCGATGCCAAGGTGGTGGTGGGGGAACTGTTGAGCGCGGTGGTGGAATGGAACCGCGACTTCTTGGGGGAACTCAATGGCCAGCCGCTGAAGGATAAACGAGTTGAAGTGAAAACGTGCGATGTCGTCGAGTTGATCTCGCATTCCAAGAATGAGTACGATGCGATCCTGCTGGACATCGACAATGGTCCGAGCGCGGTGACCGATTCGGGGAATGATCGTCTCTACGGCCGCAAGGGAATTCTGGCATGTCAACGGGCGCTGCGCAAGGGGGGAACCCTAGCCGTGTGGTCGTCCGAGTCATGCCCGGTATTCGAAAAGGTCTTGCTGCGCTGCAATTTCCATGTGCGTGGTTTCCGGGTCTCCGCCCACAAGGGAAGCAAATCGCGAACGTGTTTCATCTGGGTCGCTTCGGAGAGCAGATCTGCTCTGCCTCCCGCAGGCAAGGTTGATACCGCGCAAAGACAGGCCATGGGAGCAAGGAAGGTGGAACCGGCGCGACAATAGCATTTGTTGCCAAACGGCACACGTTGTGGTATGGCGTGACATGATATCGTACCGTTGGAATCACGACAAGAATCTCAAGCTGAAGCAGGATCGCGGTGTCAGCTTCGAGCAGGCTGTCATGCACATTGAACGTGGCGATTTGCTCGATGAGATCCGGCATCCGAATTCGTTGAAGTACCCCCATCAAAAGGTCTTGGTGGTCAGGATGCGAGGCTACGTGTATGCCATCCCGTATGTGGAGAAGGCTGAAGAGCGGTTCCTGAAGACAATTATTCCGAGTCGCAAGCCGACTCGGCAGTACATTGGAGAAAACGATGAAGCGTGACAAACTTGACAAGGAAGAACAGGATTTGTTGGCATCCATCGAAGCCGGGGAGTGGGTGTCTGTCCCGAACGTGGAGGAACAGATCCAGCACCACCGGGAGTACGCCCGAAACACGTTGAAAAAGGACCGGCGGGTCAACATCCGGATTTCTTCGCGAGATCTTGAGGATATCCAGACTCGTGCCATTGAGGAAGGCATCCCCTATCAAACATTGATGGCGAGCGTCCTTCACAAGTACGTGGCCGGCAGATTGCTGGACGGGAAACGGGACGGCAAGCTGCTCCAGCCGATCTCCTGACCTCCGCAATGGAACCACCGACTGCGAAAGAGAGTACAGAGGATATAGAGGGAAGAACTTGGCCGTGCCCTGCGAACAGACCAAACGCTACTTGCGAGCCTTCATATCGCGACCTGGCACGATGCCCTTGCGGGTATTCTCGATGAAGGTGGCGAACTCCTCGATCTCCGGAATGGGGCCGTGTTCCTCGCGGATGGCGGCCAGAGCGTTGGAGCGGTTTAGGCCGCTGAAGAAATAGGTCTTGATTGCGGCTCGGATCGCCTTGCGGGCAGGTGGCTTCACGCCGCAGCGTTTCAGTCCGACTACATTCGCCCCCTGGATTTGCTCAAGCTGGAGCATGCAGTAGGGGGGGATGTCCTGGCTGAACTTGTTGCCGCCACCCACCATGACCACACGGCCGATGCGGACGAACTGCTGGATCAGACAGCCACCGCTGATGAAGGCACGCTCTCCCACGTCCACGTGGCCGGCTAGCAGCGTCCCGTTGGCGATCACCACCTCGTTGCCGATGGTGCAATTGTGCCCGACGTGGGCAAACCCCATAAGCATTGCCCCGTCACCCACGACAGTTTTCGTGTTTTCTTCGCTGCCACGGTGGATGGTGGCATACTCGCGGATGACGCAGTTGCGCCCGATTTCCGTGTAGCTCTCTTGTCCGTGATAGTGCAGATCCTGGGGTTCGTCACCGACATTCGCGCCAACGTAGATGCGTGTTCCCGCGCCGATCGTGGTGTGTCCACAGATGTGCACGTGGGGGCCAATCCGACAGCCGTCACCGACGGCGACATTCTCCTCGATGACTGCATAGGGGCCGACTTCCACATTCTCGCCCAGCTCGGCGCCGGCATTGATGATCGCTGTCGGATGTATGCTCATGGCCTGTCCTCTCCTCGTGCCTTGCGTCTGACCATCCGACGCTCTCGCCAAAATGGTAAGTTATTTCCGTGCCGACCCTTAGGCTGTGCTCAATGTAAGGCATGCGCGGACGCCGCGCTACTGGTCGATGATGATGCGCCGCCGCTTTTTCTTTCCCGCCCGGATCATCGCCACGCCATCGGTGAAATCGGTTGCCATCACAGTGCGCTTGTCGTCCGTGACTCGTGTGTCGTTCAGGTAGCAGCCACCGCCCTTGATCAGACGGCGCGCCTCTCCGTTCGATGCGCACAGACCCGCGTCCACAAAGAGCTTCACCACCCAGACGCCCGCTTCCAGCTCGGCGGCTGGGACGGCGGCTGTGGGAAAGTCCTCGACGACCTGCACGACTTTGACATGGGTGATGCCGCTGCTCGTGGCGATGGCGCCGTCCGGATCCGCAAAGCCAAATTCGCTGCCTGCCGTCAGATAGGCTTTTGCCGCTTCGTCCGCTCCGTGCGCCAGCAGTGTCGCCTCGTAGGCGAGAATCTCCTTGGCGCGGTTGATGGCGGGCGCTTCGAGCGCTGCCAGCATGCGCACCTCGTCCATGGGCAAGGGAGTGAAGAAAGACAGCAGACGAGACACTTCGGCATCGCCCACGTTGCGCCAGAACTGGTAGTAGTCGAACGGGGACGTGCGCGCAGGATCCAACCAGACCGCGCCCGACGCAGTCTTTCCGAACTTCTGCCCGTCGCTCTTCAGCAGCAGCGGGAAGGTGGCGCCATGAACCTCCGCCCCCATCATCCGTCGAGTCAGATCGACGCCGGCGACGATATTTCCCCACTGATCCTGTCCGCCGAGCTGCAGTTCGCAGCCTCGGTCCCGCCGGAGAACGTAGAAATCGTAGGACTGCAGAAGCGTGTAGTTGAATTCGAGGAACGAGAGTCCGGCCTCAAGCCGCTGCTTGACCGACTCGGCCGCGAGCATGCGGTTGATGCTGAAGTGCTTGCCCACGTCGCGAAGAAACTCGATGTAGTTGAGATCGCGCAGCCAGTCCCCGTTGTTGACGAGTCTGGCGCCGTCCTCGTTGAAGTCGAGGAAGCGTCCCAACTGCTCTTTGAGACATTCGGCGTTGGCGTCGATCTCCTCGCTACTGAGGATCGGGCGCACTTGGGTCTTTCCCGAGGGATCTCCAACCATGGCTGTGCCGCCTCCGACCAGGGCGATGGGACGGTGCCCGCATTTCTGCAGCCAGCGCATGGCCATGACGGGGAGGAGGTGTCCTATGTGCAGACTGTTTCCTGTAGGATCAAACCCCACGTAGAAGGTCACAACGTCTTTGCTTAGCCGGTGCCGCAACGTGTCGGCGTCGGTCATCTGGTAGAGAAAGCCACGTTCCTCCAGAATGTCAAAAGCATTGCGCATACGGTGTTCCTCCTGTGTCTTGGATCGACCTTTTGACAAAAAGCCAAAAATAAAAAAGGAGCGCCAAGAAACGGCGCTCCCTTTGTCAGTCATCGCCTGCGGACTTCGCGTTTGCGCTCGTCCCGGCGTGCATGTTGCCAGTCACTACGCGAGGGTGATGTCCTTCACCGTCACGCGTGTCAGCTCCTGCCGATGACCGTTCTTCCGGCGATAGCTCTTGCGGCGCTTCATCTTGAAAACAATGAGCTTCTTGCCGCGGAAGTGCTCGTTGACCTCCAACTCCACCTTGGCGCCTTCGACCAGCGGTGTGCCGACAGTCAGCTCGTCGTCCTTGCTGACCATGAGCACGCTGTCGTCCAGCATCAGGGTCTCGCCCTCGTCGATCGCCAGACGATTCATCTCGAAAACAGTGCCCGGCTCGACTTTGTACTGTCTGCCGCCAGCTTTGATAATGGCGTACATGAATTCTCTCCGCTTTCTACCGCATATCGATTCAGAATGACGGGAAAAACGCCCGCCACGCAATCATGTCAAGAGCCCAGTAACATAGCACATGCCACACTGCGTGCAACCGAAGGGGCGCTGCGAAAGGATCCTCGTCCCTCTTGGCAGGCTGGATTTGTGGTTCGCTTCGAGGTGTCGGTGTGGGCGCCCCTGTCAGAGCCTGCTCTGTCAGAGGAGGTTGCTGGCCAGTTCAGCCAGCTCGGAGCGCTCCCCCTTCACGAGGTTCACGTGCGCGTAGAGATTCTGCCCGTGCATCTTTTCGATCAGGTAGGTGAGTCCGTTGGAGTGTTTGTCGAGATAGGGGTGGTCGATCTGGTAGATGTCCCCGGTGAACACAAACTTTGTCCCGGCGCCGGCGCGTGTAATGATCGTCTTGACCTCGTGGGGAGTCAGATTCTGCGCCTCGTCCACGATGAAGAAGATCTTGAGAAGGCTGCGTCCGCGGATGTAGGAAAGGGGGGCGATCTTGAGCTTTTCGGATTCTTGCATCTCGTCGATCTTCTGGCGGTTTTCCGAATCCTCTCCGGCTTGGTCCTTGATGACTCCCAGGTTGTCGTAGAGGGGTTGCATGTAGGGGTTGAGTTTGCTCTGGATGTCCCCCGGCAGAAATCCGATGTCCTTGTTGCTCAAGGGCACGACGGGGCGTCCGAGAAAGATCTGGCGGAAGGATTGTCGGCAGGCGAGAGCACCCGCCAGCGCCAGGAGGGTCTTGCCGGTTCCCGCTTTGCCGGAGAGGGTTACAAGCCGGATATCCGGGTGCGTCAGGGCGTCGAGCGCGAAGGTTTGCTCGGCGTTGCGCGGCATGATGCCGTAGGCTGGTTCCTTGTGCACGCGTCGGATGCATCCCGTGAATCCATCACAGCAGGCCAGCGCCGACCGCACCGGACTTCTCAGGATGACATACTCATTGGGTGCGAATTCGGTGTCGAGCCCAAGTTCGTGCACCTCGATCTCCCCCTCATCGCCGTACATGCGGCTGACCAGCTCGTCATCGATATCCTCGAGAGTCCGGATGCCCCGGTACAGGATGGAGATGTCCTTGACATGGTCGGTCGTGTAGTCTTCGCCCATGAGGCCGACGGACTTGGCCTTCATGCGCAAGTTGACATCCTTGGTGACCAGTGTGACTTGGTGACCAGGGTTGTCCTTCGCGCAGTGGTAGGCTGTATTCAGAATCAGGTGGTCAGGCACGCTTGGGGGGAAGTTGGCGACCAGATCCTCGTGGAACTCACGGTCCATGCGAACCCTGACCCGACCCAGTCCCTCCCCAATGGGCAGTCCACCGTTGAAGAGCCTGTTGGAACTGAGGGCGTCGAGTTCGCGGAGGAATTGCCGGGCGTGATAGTTGAGCGCGCCATTGCCCTTTTTGAACTGGTCAAGCTCCTCCAGGACCGTGATGGGAATCATGACATCGTTGTCTTGAAACTGCCGTATGCAGGAGCTGTCATGCAGAATGACGTTTGTGTCGAGAACAAAGATTTTCTTGTTGTTGGTCATCCGACATTCTCCGGGCATCTGCAGTCGTCCTCCTTGTCGTTCCCCTTCCACTATGACAGGAAATCGTTCAAAAGGAAAGAGCGCCGCGGGATTTGCCCGTTTCCACTGCAAGCTTCAGCGCAGGGAGTTTCGTAGTCGGGCGATGGTTTCCGAGCCTGTGTCGGTGTCGGCCATCTGCAGTGCGCGCACCACGGCGCCCGCAGCCAGGGTGAAGTCATTGCGTACGGTGGAGGCATCCGAACAATGTGTGCGAACCGCCTGCTCGAAGGCGTGGTTCAGCGTGCCATCTTCTTTGAAAAGGCCGCCCATTTTCAGGATGACAGGCGCCTCGCCGCCCAACTCCAGTTCGTCCACCAGGGCGCAGACCAGATTCGCGAGATCGCGTCCGGCTTCGTTCACCACCGCGCAAGCGGCGCAGTCGCCCTCATCCGCGCATTTCATCACGGTGCGGGCCAGTCCGGCAACCTCCTGTCTGGTCAAGTCTGGCAGCGCATTCTTGATTCCGTCCTTGATCCGGAGGCGTTGCTCGTAGCTCATGTTGGCGGGCGCCGTGCGCAGTCCGTCGGCTTCGGGCAGTAGATTTCCGAATACAGCCAGTCGCGCGAAGGCGGGCAGCAATGTGGTCTCTCCTCCTCGGTAGTCGAGCCGTTCGGCCAAAGCGCACAGCGCCGCTTGGCCGATCGCGTATCCGCTTCCCCGGTCATGGATGAGCGCCCCCCATCCCCCCACGACTCGCCTAGTGCCGTCGCGCCCGGCACCGAGCGCCACAGTGCCCGTTCCGGCCATAATCGCAATGTCGAAACCCCACAAGGGCGCACAGGTGAAGAGCACGTCTCCCGAAGACTCGCGTTTGACAAGAACACGGTCTGTGGACAGTTTCTCCCGCAGCAGGCGTTCCACCAACTCCGTGTCCAGTCCTCCAAGGCAGACATAGGCCGCGGTGATCGAGTCGGGCGAGACCTGTCCGGCCGCGAGCACGCCTCCGATGGCCGTTCCCAGCGCGGCACGCACAGTGGCAGGCGAGTTTCCGACTCCACCCATGCCGGCGCATTTGGTCGAGGCGAGGACCGTCCCATCCATTCTCGCTAGATGGCACAGCGTCTTGCTGCCGCCGCTATCCATCGCAAGCACGTGGCGTGCTGTTGTCATGGTGCCTCCAGGTCTTGGATATTTGCCGAAAACACTTCTCCAGTTCTGCGCGGACAGTAGTCTCT
>JAGLDW010000574.1 GCA_023145395.1 Lentisphaeria bacterium
TGCAGGAAACTGCCAAGATAGGGGCAGGCAATGGCCAGCAGGCCGGCCACAAGCGCCATGACCATGACCAATTCCAGCAGCGTGAATCTGCTCGCCTGCCTATGTCCTGTTCGCACCATTATCGACCTCTCACTATCAATCCATGCTTTCCATTGAAAGTCGCATCACACTACTCTTCGTACCAGTTAACGACATCGTCGCCGCCGCCCACCCGTCCATCTGAGCCCATGGACATCAGGTCGTATCCGTTTTCATTGTGTTTTCCGGGGCATTCGTAGCGATAGGGGTTTCCCCAGGGGTCGTTGCCGAGCGGCTTCTTGAGGTAGCCAGCCCAGTGTGGCAGGTCCCCGGGATCTGTGTAGAGGTCACGCAACCCATCACTGCCGCTGGGGTAGTGACCATTGTCCACCTCGAAGGTGTCCAGCGCGACTTCCACCCCCGCGATTTCCGTCTTTGCGGCGGTTACCCGCGCCTGCTCCGACCGACCGCTGAACTTGGGAACCACAATGGCGGCGAGGATCGCCAGAATGGCCAATACGAGAAGCAACTCGACCATGGTGAAATGGCGCTGCCTCGTCACGAACCTTGGCTGCATCTTCATCTCTCTTTTCTCCTTCACTGCGCGTTTCGCTAGCGTATGTAGTCCTGCAACGTGAAAATCGGCAGCACCATGCCAATGACTATGGTGCCGATGATAGCGGCCATGACAAAGAGCATTGCGGGCTCCGCCAAGGCAACCGCTCTCTGCAACTCTCGGTCCAAGTCCTTTTCGGCAGTAGCCGCCAGACGCACCAGTTCCGCATCCAGCCGACCGGAATCCTCCGCCACTCCGATGATCTCCAGTACGGCTCCGGGAAAAAGCTGTGGACACAGCGCCAGGCTGTCGGCCAGACGCTCGCCTCGCTGAACCCGAAGGATGGCCTCCTGAACCGCGTCGACAAGCACTTGGTTGCCGAGGGATTCACGAGCCACAGTCAAGGCGGTGATCAGGGATACTCCCGCACCGGTCAGCGTGCCCAGCATGCGGCAAAAACGCACCATGGCAAAACGAGCCAGCAGGCGCCCCAGCACTGGCACCCGCAACACCAGCCCCTCCCAACGGCGACGCCCAGCCGTGGTGTCCAAATACTGACGCAACATGACCATGGCCACCAGAAGCGCCGCGCCAGCCGGAAGCCCCCAGTGCTTCAACACGCCGCTCAGGGCGATGATGCCCCTGGTCAGAGCCGGCAGAACGGCTCCAAAATCGGCAAACATGGCCTCGAACCGCGGGATGAAATAAACGAGCAGAAAGACAACCACCGCTGTGGCGAGAACGGCCAGCACACAGGGATACACCAAGGCAGTCGAAACGCGTGCCTTCAAATCTCTGTCCTTGCTCTGAAACTCGGCAATCTGATCCAGGACGATGTCGAGAAAGCCACCCGCTTCGCCCGCTCGCACCATGGCCGTGTACACACGCGAGAACACTCGAGGAAAGCGTGCCATGGAATCTGCCAGGGAAGTGCCGTTGCTCACCGCTTCCTGCAGGATGTCCCACGTGGTGGCCGCCGCCTTGTTCGAACCGTCTTTTGCCAATCGACGCAGAGCGCTGGCCAACGGGACACCGGCAGCGAGAAGTGCGGAGAGACCACGTGTGAAAATCTCGACAGTGCGCCGCGGCAAACGCCTACCCCCGGCCTCAAGTGCTTGCTCGGCAAGACTTGGCATGGCGGAACTCGCCCGGAATTGCAGCAGAGTCAGCTGACGTTCGGCAAGCAAGGCCAAAGCCGAAGCGCGCGAGGCCGCCTCAATCGTGTCCTGGACCAACTGGCCATCGCAACGCAATGCCTTGTAGGCGAAATAGGGCATCAGACCTCCGCCTCGGTCGTCCCGATGCCGGATGAATCCAGTTCGGGCACTTCTGCATCCGGCGAGACGTCTCGAGTCACTCGCAGCACCTCTTCAGCCGTGGTGAGACCCTCGGCGACCAGACGCCAGCCGTCTTCGCTGAGGGGGCGCCAGCCCTGATCCAGAGCCAGAGCGCGTATCTCACCACTCGACCTCTTGGCCAGGATAAGCTCGCGAATGTCCTCGGTGATGACCAGCAATTCAAAAATCGCGCGTCGACCATGGTATCCAGTGTGTCGGC
>JAGLDW010000575.1 GCA_023145395.1 Lentisphaeria bacterium
GCAAGAGGAGGGGGAGGGGACGGCGAACTAACTTGCTAAATTGATCTGTTTCACCCACGACACAAGGTCGCGGGGGCCTCGGAAGACAGCCGGAAAGGAAGCAGTATGAGAGACGGACGCCCGAATCTGGTCTTTCTGATGACGGATCATCAGCGTGCGGACAGCCTGGGCATGGTGCAGTCCGGGGTCGAGGTGACGCCCAATCTGAACCGGCTTGCCGAACGTGGCACGATATTCCAGCGTGCGTACAACACCTGTCCCTTGTGTGTGCCGGCGCGCACAGCTCTGGCGACGGGAAAGTATCCGACCACGAACGGCGTCATCACGAACGATTGGAAGGGAAGAGCGGCCAAGGATCATACAACGCTCCATGAACTCCTGCACCAGCATGGCTTCGAAGTGGGACATGTCGGTGTGAACCACGTGCGAGTTCGCCCCGCGCTGGAAGAGCGTCTGCCGTTTGCGCACTGGGAGGACGGCAAGGGGTATGCCGCCTATCTCCGTTCTTCTGACGCCGAGGATTCCTCCTTCGATCGCACGCAGTTCCAGACACCGGTCGTGGAAAACCACGGCACACAGTCCGTCGAGTGTCGATATTCCAGCACGCGCACTGCCGTATGGCCGGGCCCGGCGGAGGATTTCAAGGATCTGTTCTGGTGTCGCCAGGCTGTCGATTTCGTGAAACGGAAGCGCGACAAGCCCTTTGCGCTGTTCCTGTGCCTGTGGGCGCCCCATCCCCCCCTCCGTGTGCCAGAACCCTACGCTTCCCTGTTCGATCCGGACAAACTCGACCTGCCGTCGAATGTGGGATGCCCATGCGAGGGTGAGCCGAAGATCTATCGGAAGGGCGTTCCCGCCCAGCTCGCCGACGGTGTCTCGCCAGAAGAATGGAGGCGTGTCTGGGCCGCACATCTTGGGCTGGTCAATCTGGCGGACACAGGAATTGGACACGTTCTGGATGCCGGGCTGGAAATCGGCGGGCAGGACGATACCCTTATCGTGTTCACTGCGGATCACGGCGAGCATCTTGGGCAACACGGCATGTACCAGAAGATGGAGATGTACGAACAGGCCATCCGAGTCCCCCTGGTGTTTGCCGGCGCAGGAATCGCCGGCCAAGCTGTCAGAGAGCCGGTTTCGCATCTGGATGTCATGCCCACGCTTCTGGAGCTGCTCGGAATCCAGTGCCCGGATGATCTTGACGGTGTCACGCTCGCATCGACTCTCCAAAAGAGCGTCAAACCACCGCAGCGGCCGGTTTTTGTGCAATACTCGGGCAATCCTGTTGTCGGCGACATCCGGCGCTGCGTGATCTCCGAGGGGTACAAGTATGTCTGGGCGCCGCCGGATTGTAGAGAACTCTACGATGTGGAAGCGGATCCACTCGAAATGACAAACCTGGCAGCGTCAGCGAAGCATCAGGACATCCTGCGCCGTTTGCACGAGGAGTGCCGGAAGTGGGGCGTAAAGCATGCGGACGCGGAGTTCGGAGGAGGTACATGATGGACGGGAACCGATTGAAGGCCGGCGCGGCGCGAACCGTGATCACACCACCCGTGGGGGTGGATCTCTGCGGATTCGGTGGGCGAACGGGACCCTCTGAAGGCGTGCACGACGATTTGCGTGCCTGCGCTCTCTACCTGGAGTCGGGAGCGACTCGCCTAGTCGTGCTCACGGCCGATTTGATCGGGCTCGACCATGGGGAAGTGGCGGCGATCCGGAAGGGCGTGCGCGCATTGTGCGGCGTGCCACCGGAAGCGGTTATGGTCTCCTGTAGCCACACGCACTCTGGGCCCGTGACTCGTTGCATCCACTACCTCGGCAAGACGAATGAAGTGTACCTAGACGCACTTGTGAAACGCCTGGCGCTGCTGGCGAAGGAGGCCATGGACGCCGCTGTGCCCGCGCGGGCCGGCTGGGGGCGGGCATCCGTGCAAATCGGGATCAACCGCAGAGAGCGTCGGGCAGACGGGCAAATCGCACTCGGAGAAAATCCTCTGGGCGCTATCGCCGCCCACGCTAGCATCCTGCGTGTCGATGACGCGGACGGGCATCCCATCGCCTGCCTGGTCGAGCACGCGGCGCATGCCGTGACGCTCGGAGGCGCGAATCTGCTGATCAGCGGCGACTGGCCGGGCTACGCGCAGCGCGCGCTGGAGGCGGAACTTGGTGGCGCAGCCGTGGCACTCTTTCGGCAGGGTTGCTGCGGGAACATCAATTGCGCACAGACAGGCAGTTTTGCCCTCGCGCAGGTCCAGGGGGAGGAACTTGCGAGTGCGGTCCTAGATGCCTATGCGGCTATCGCCACCGACGACAATCTCGTTCTTGCTGCCGCGACCACTCCCCTCAGGCTGCCGCTTCTGGATACACCGGAGGAGGAGACTCTGGAACGACAATTGGTCGAACTGCAGGCCGATGCGGAAGCGAAGAAAACACATGAGAACCGAGGGTTCCGCTGGATGGCCGAAGGAGCGGCCGCCTGGTGCCAGTCCCTGCTCGAAATCGCACGGAGCGGCGAGACGGGACGCACGGTTCCCTTCGAAGTGCAGGCGCTTCGCGTCGGCGACGGCGTGATGGTCGGCCTCCCCGGCGAAGTCTTTGTCGAGTACGCGCTGAACATCGCCGCCCAAAGCCCGTTCGAGCACACCAGCGTGAGTGCCTACACGAACGGCAATGTCGGATACATCCCCGATGCACGCGCCTATCCGGAGGGGGGTTACGAGGTGCTCACGGCGATTCGCTACTACGGCACCACCATGCCCGCCCCCGAGAGCGAACGGCTCATTCTCGACACCGCCGCCAATCTTCTGGCCCAGTTCCATGATTGACAGATTTCAGAGTGGCTCGGGACCTCTGGGACCGAGGGATCGCGCAGAACATGCTCGCGGTCCGGGACGTCCCGCACCACTGTGGAACATCTCTACTCTGCGATGACCTTTTCGTACGCCTGAATAAGCAGATCTCGGTGAGCGGCAATGCGGGTGGTGTCGTCGCGGTGGTCGACCACATCGCGAATGGCCTGTTCACAGAGCGCGAGCGCGTCCTTCGCTGCCTGCCGGCGTTTTGGCGGTGCGTCGGCACAGGCTTGGCGCAGGCTGTGCACGAGCCAGTAGTCCTCCACCCCCTCGCTGATCTGCTCCCATCGTCGGCTTGACACCGGCGCGTGCTCGCCTCTGTAAACGACCGAGTAGTCGGCGCCCGAGGCATCAAGGTCGTCCCAGGCGTTGCCTGTTGCGCCCCAGCCGACATCGGCATATGCCCAATGGCCGATGCCCGTCTGACCGCGATCAAGCGCAAGCCAAGCCTGCATGCGGTAGTAGGAGTAGGGGCTCAGCATCTTGGCGGGACCACTGCACACGTACGACCATACCTGCCGACCTGCCGCCCGCTCGGCGCGGTACCAGGGGATAATCTCCGGCGCCTTGTCAAGCTGCCGGTTGTTGGGACACCAGATATCGACCAGTCCCTTCCACGTTTCCAGCACTTCCCTCTCGCAGGTGGTGGTGTCGGCATAGACAAGAACTTCCGGCATGACCCGCTTTGCGAGGGCGCCGATGCGGGAGAAGTTCTCGGCCTTCACTCCATGCGCGGGCTCGTCGATGGGGTAGAACGCCCAGTGCTTCCGGTCCACACCAAGCTCCGCCAGTCGCGCGTCGATGCGCTTCAGCCATTCCGTGAGCATGCGCTCCCATTCGGGGGAATCGAGTTTGAGATGTTTGTTGCCCAG
>JAGLDW010000576.1 GCA_023145395.1 Lentisphaeria bacterium
CAGGGGGGCTTGGGGTCCGTATGGCGGAAAAGAAGGTAGATCTCTTCGACGGGCTTGTTCGCGAGCAGGTGACTGAGATTGTGGCGGAGGCTGATGTCCTCGTGTGGGTGGTGGATTGCCAGGACGGCGTCACGCCACAGGATGAGGAGGTCGCCTCGTTCCTCCGCCAGTCGGGACGTCCCGTCGTTCTCGCTGCCAACAAAGCCGACAACGAGACGATGCGGGCGGCTGCGGAATCGGATTTCGCCAAGCTTGGCTTTCCCCGCATCGTGCCCACTTCGTGCACGCACAATCACGGTGTCCCCCGGCTCCTTGAGGCTGCATTGCCCCTGGCACCGTCTTGCCGAACGGTGTCCGAAGCAGTCGAGGAACCGTTCCGCATCGCAGTGGTGGGACGACCGAATGTGGGCAAGTCCTCGCTTGTGAACCGACTGCTTGGCGCCGAGCGTGTCATGGTCAGCGACATTGCCGGCACGACTCGGGACGCCGTGGATGTCCCCTTCGTCATCCGTGATGGAGACGAGAGTGTATCGGCCTCGCTGATCGACACTGCGGGTCTCCGCCGTCGCCGCCAAGTCGACAGTGTCGTCGAGTTCTTCAGCGCCGCTCGTGCACAAAAGGCGATCCGGCGAAGCGACGTGGTTCTCCTCATCCTTGATGCGACGGCGCCGGGCACGTCGCAGGATCGGCGCATCGCCCGTCTCGTGGTGGATGCCCAGAAACCATGCATTCTCCTGGCGAACAAATGGGACCTTGCGTCGGAGGAGATGAAGCAGAAAGAGCTGGTGCTGCGGATCCGGGAGAACATGTCTTTCATGAAGCACGCCCCCGTGCATGCGGTCTGCGCCCTGAGCGGCTACAACTTCTCGGGCATCCTTGAGCACGTTCTCATGGTCCGTGAACAGATGCGCGTCAGCATCCCGACAAGTCTCGTGAACCAGTTTCTGCAAGACATCTTCATGCGCACACCACCACCCGCAGTGGGGACCAAGAGGTTCAAAGTGCTCTACGGGACGATGGTCAGCAATCCACCTCCGCGATTCGTTCTGTTCTGCAACGACCCGAAGATCTGCGCCGCCAACTATCTCCAGTTTCTTGAAAACCGTCTCCGAGACGCGTTTTTCCCAGAGGCGGGGTTGCCTCTCCATGTCGAACTTCGTGCGCGCAAGGCACCAAAGGGAACGGAGAACCGACGGAATGCCATGGCTGGTGAAGCGCGGAAAAGGCGCGAAGAAAGACAGGCCATTGCACGGCGCCACGCCCGGAAGAAGGGGTGGCGGAAGAAATGACGCGACTTGTCCTCGCCTCCGCATCTCCGAGACGCCTAAGCCTCCTGGCGGAAGCCGGCTGTCAGTGCGATGTTGTTCCGGCTCACGTGGATGAGACACCACTCCCTGACGAGTCACCCTTCGAGCAAGTCGGCAGACTCGCTGTCCGAAAGGCGCGGGAGGTCCAGAAGACCCATTGCGAGCGGTGGATTGTGGCTGCTGACACCGTGGTCGCTCTTGGCCAGGTCGCCTTTGGCAAGCCTTCCGACCTGGAAGAGGCCAGGTGCATGCTTCACACTCTGTCGGACAGGTGGCATTGCGTCCACACTGGTGTGTGTGTGTGCAGTCCGCTCGCTCAGGATGTCCTCGAAAGCTGGGTGTGCCGGACGCATGTGCTGGTCCGAAAGCTGGACGAGAAAAGAATCTCGCGGTATTTTTCCCTTGTTTGTCCTTTGGACAAGGCAGGCTCCTACGCAATTCAAGAGCACGGGGAAATCATCATCGAGCGGATTGAGGGTGCTCTGGACAACGTGGTCGGATTGCCCGTTGGCGAAGTGCTGGACTGTCTGCGTCGAACCGGTTGGCAGGGGAACCGTCACGAGGGAATCTGAAAAATGGCATGTTCGCTTGTATTCCGGAGTTTTCTCCGCTAGTTTCCTTCTGTCGTGTGTTGCTTCCATCGTGGTGGTGACTGGCGGCGGAATGGGAGTTTGGAGTTCAGGTCGGCTCCCGCACCTGTATTATGTTCAGGTGGCATGGCGATGCATTGTATCGCGCAGATGTTCGACGAAAACTAGAACAAGACACGGCAAGAGAGAAAATCTAGATAAGAGGGATGACACATGAAAACCCTAGGCACAATCTGCGGGATTACTACACTGGTGCTTGCGATTGCGGCTGCTGGTCTGAGCTGGGTCATCTCCGCTAGACGAGCCGAGTTCAGAGGGCGTGCGGATAAGCTGGCGTCCAGCGTGGCGGATATGATGACGAAAATTGACGCCGATAGCGGCACCGCAGTGAAAGACAAGGTGAATTTCACGCCTGGTGAGCGTGCCAGCAAGACCATGGAAAAGGGGAGTCTTGGTTGGCAGGCGTACCACGGCGCGAAGGATGCCGAGGGCGACTATGCGGCGTTCCAGACAACGGTCGATCTGGCCAAGAAGCATGTGGCCGATCTCGTCCAGCAGCGCGACAGTCTTTCCGAGACGCTAGCGAGCATGGGCAGCGCGCTGGAGCTTCCTTCGGATGTAGTTGACCCATCTGACCTGCAGAATCTCGATGATCCCGGCAAGTTCACCAAAGCCGCCTCGACGATGGCTGGACACGCGAGTGCTGTTGCCAACCGGGACAAGGCGCTTGTCAGCAGCATTTCCAAAGCCGCCGAGGAGATTGGGCACGCGCTGGAGATCGGCAAGCTCACGGCTCGGGAGACGACGACGGATGTCGATGGCAACGAGGTTCTGAGTGGCTACCCCTGCAGAGACATACTGACAGAGTTTAATTTCCATGTCACGGGAATGAAAAATCGTAGCGACCACTATGCGCAGACTCTGACTGACGCGATTGACCACATAAGCACGCACGAGTGGCAAGTGGACAGGGACAAGATCGGCGACGAGGAAGGATACAACGGCGCTCTTACATCCATGGTGAATGATTTTGACGATATCAACGGCAAACTCGAAAAATACGAGAGAGCCAAGATCCAGATCAAAGTGCAAAAGACGAAGATTGGCCTTCTTGAGGTGGAAGTGGATGAAATGCGGGAGAATGTCGAGAAGGCTCAGGACCAGCTCGCCAAGACCAGGGTCATGCTGGAGGACGCAATGAGGAAGCTTCCCGGCGGCATCAGCAATTTGCCGGGTGGTAGTCTTGTCAATCTCGTGGAACGCGATATCGAGGGCAAGGTCGTCGAGGTGAACAGCCACTGGAACTATGTGATTCTAGACCTTGGCTCCCGGGACGCTCTTCGCAAGGGAACCGAGATGCTGGTAAAAAGAGATGGTCGTTTGGTTGCCAAAATCGAGGTCACGGCAGTTCGGACCAGCAACTCCATCGCCGAGATTCTCCCCGAGGCTATGGTGAGCACGGTGAAGCTAGACGACGAAGTCATTATGCCGATGATGCAGGACTAGTTCTTCACATGCGTTCCACAGTCGGTGACACCAAACTTGCCTCGTGCAAGAGGGATGGATGACACTATGAACAAGTTTCCCGCAGTTTGTCTTGTACTCTCTACGCTGTGCCTACTGGCGGTGGTCGCCGCACAGGTGCTTGAGATGCTTGAATACTACATGATCTGACAAGAAGGTCTGCGACCCATGACGGACCTACCTGTCACACGTGTCATCCGTTCCCTTTCTCTCGGCCTTTTTCTCCTGCTTCTTGTGTGCGGCTGTCGATCGATTCTCCGGGAAGAGGAGGGCGAGGGGGGAGACGGACTTCCATGGAACTCGCCTGCTGGTTGGGAGAATCAGGTGATCGGGGTTCCGTATTGATATCCTTTCACTGCACGGGGGCCGCAATTTGGCGGAAGAGGGTCTGTGACCCATTCTGGCTTGCCCGTCGTGCCGTCTCCAGTCTCCACTGTCGTGCACAGTGCCTCTCCTCCATATAGGATGGCCGCGATGGACAATCTTCGTGTTGGCATCATCGGCTGCGGTGGCCGCGGAAACAGCCATGCGTTGGGGTATCACATCTGCGAGGGCGTCGATCTTGTCGCTTGTGCTGACGTGCATCTTCCCGCCGCCCATCGACTAGCAGAGTCCTGCGGCTTTGAGGCAGTTTATGCGGATTACCGCGAGATGCTCTCGAACGAATGTCTGGACGTCGTCAGCATGTGTCTGTGGCCGGAACTGCATTGCCAAGCCGTGCTGGACTGCCTCTGTGCCCCTCACCCTCCTCTCCTGATCAACGCCGAGAAACCGATGGCGCCAACCTATGGCGAGGCAGTGCGCATGCACGAGGCCTGTCTCGAAGCGGGAGTGAAACTCACCTTTAGCCACCAGCGACGCTTTGGCCCTCAGTTTCGCAGGGGGAAGCTTCTTCTGGAAGAGGGGGCGATTGGTGAACTCCAGCGCATGGAGATGGATTGCGGCAATCTCTTTGACTGGGGCACCCACTGGTTCGACATGATGTTGTACTACAACGGTGATGTGACTCCAGATTGGGTCATTGGACAGGTTGGCTGTGTCGAGGATAATCAGATATTCGGTGCGCGCATGGAGACGGAGGGGCTTTGCTACGTCAAATGGGGGAATGGGGTGACCGGACTGCTCACAACCGGGAAGGGGACTGCCGCGCCAAGTGTGATACGACTCCTGGGCTCGAAGGGTATGATCGATCTGGGGCATGACGGCGTGCGGCTTCTGCGGGAGGGTGAGAGCTGGGAGAATGTCCCTGGCGCCGAGCTGTCCGACGTTCGAGGCGGAGACACAAGCCGCCACATCATGGACAGCATCGAATGCCTGAGGGCGGGGACAAACTCGATGATGGATAGCGCGAATGCCTTGCGGGCGACAGAACTTATTTTCGCGACGTACGAGTCGTCGCGCAGACGGTCCCGAATCGTCCTCCCTCTGTCGATCGAGGATTCGCCTCTACTGGCTATGATCGATCAGGAGAAACTCATCATACCTGACTGGCCCGCTCTTCTGACCGAACAGGATAGGGAGGACGGCTTCAAACTTCTTTTCAATGGGAGGGACTTGGGCGGTTTTGGCGCTTGCCCGGAAAGTGCCTGGTTCGTTTCGACAGGTCTTCTGCATTGTCGAACCGCATCTGCGGAGATTCGCACGCAGGAACAGTATGCAGACTTCATGCTTACGGCGGAGTTCCGTCTTGGAAGTCGCTCAGGCGGTGTGCTGGCTGTGCGCGATCGAGATGGGAGCCAGGCGGCTGAAATCCCCCTTTTGGACGACAAGGCAGAGCCTTGCACGGTCCGGTCCACCGGTTCCCTCTCGGGAGTCGTGCCAGCCGCCGCCAATCCTCGCGTGGGGAATGGACGCTGGTCCTGGCTTGAATTGACCGTTCGCTCTCGTCACATTCATCTCGTCATCAATGAAGTGGAAGTGCTGGACGGCGAGCTTGGGGGGGATGTGGCAGACTCCGGCTCGATCTGCTTCCGCCTGGACTCGGGGTGGATGGATCTGCGTGATCTGCTCGTCAAAGCCCTGTAACCATCGTCGGTCCAAAACCCACAGCGAACTTGAGGCAGGACAGCCCGGAAGCGCTGGGTTGGCACCTTGGATAGGATGGGTGTCAACACCGGTTCACTGACTAGCGAGCATGCCGGTGCTCAACTGTTCCGCCACGTCGGTCAGCCCAAGTTGTCTAACGAGTTCGTAGGAGAACTCCAACGCGGCGCCAGGCCCGTTCCCCGTGATGATACGCCCGTCAGTCTGCACGCGTTCCGCAGTGTAGTGAGCGTCCGTCAGGCGAGACTCGAACCCCGGGTAGCAGGTTACTCTTTTGTCGGCTAGAAGGCCAGCTGCGGCCAAGGCGATGGGAGCGGCACAGATGGCGCAGACGAAGGCGCCGCGCGCATGGAGTGCACGAAGGAAGCCCAGGACCTCAGCGCCGCTGGCTAGGTTTTCGGAACCTGGCATTCCCCCCGGGAGGACGACCATGTCAAAGTCGAGGGGACGAAGTTTGCTCAAGACCGTGTCGGTGACGAGGGTCAATCCATGGGCTCCAGTGACCCGTTCTTCCTCGTTGATGCTGGCTACGGAGACCCTGAGGTCCGCTCTTCTCAGGACGTCGATGATTGTGACTGCTTCGATCTCCTCAAAGCCATTCGCTAGCAGGACCGCAATCGTCGGTGGTTTCATGTCATTACCTTCTCTCGATTGGGAGTGGCGGATGCCACCACCGCTCACCGCTGCGTTTACATGTGTGTACGAACCGCAGAGATAGCGTATGGCGTGCACGTCTTTTAGCAAGAGTGCCAAGAGGTTGCCGCTCGCCTTCTACAGGGATATGTTCTATCTGGATTCCAAGTGGGGAATCGAGGGACTTATTCAGGTGGCAGACAACCGGTCAGGAGTTGAGAGAATTGAGGAAAGCACTGTACCCGGGGACATTTGACCCCCTGACGAATGGACATCTGGATGTCATTCGCCGGGCTACTCGTCTCTTTGACCGAGTGATCGTGGCCGTTGGCTGCAACAGCACCAAGCGACCCATCTTCAGCGTGGTTCGGCGAATGGAGCTATTGACGGAAGTTTGCGCGGGACTGGACGGGGTGGAGATCGCCCGTTTCGATGGACTCCTTACGCAGGCTGTGGAGGATTTTGGCGCCAAGGCGGTTATTCGTGGCCTGCGAGCCGTGTCCGACTTCGAGTTCGAGTTTCAGATGGCGTTGATGAACAGGGAACTGAACCCTCATTGCGAAACCGTCTTCCTCATGCCTTCACCGGAATACTCGTTCGTGAGCTCGACGATGATTCGCGAGATAGCGGGAATGGGGGGGGACATTCGGGCGTTTGTGCCTCCAGAAGTCTGCCGTGCGCTGGAAGAGTGTCTTTCTCGGGGAGAGATCGAATGAAAGGTGATGGCCCGCTCTGTCTGAACATTGTGGACTTGCCTCCTGAGGGGACAGTTCTCGAGGGTGCCGTGGCGTCTGACGAGATAGGGCTCGAGGATGAGTCTCGCATCCGATGCCCCGGCCCCGTGCGGTACAGACTACAGGCCGCTCCGATCGTCCAGGAGGAGGGGGTACTGGTGAGGGGATGGGTTGAAACAGTTCTTCTTGTCATGTGCGATCGGTGCCTCTCGATGGCGGAACATCTTGTCCGCGCAGACGATGTTTGTCACCACTACCCCGACGAAGAGGGAAACCTCCTTGATTTGACCTCGGACGTCCGTGAAGATATATTACTGACCTTTCCTCAATCGTCTTTGTGCCGCATGGATTGTCAGGGCTTATGCCCTTCCTGCGGTAAGAATTTGAATGAGGGCGACTGCTCTTGCAGCCAGGGAAAAAGCGATGAAGGGCCGTGGGAGGCACTTTCAGCGCTTGATCTTTCCCCCGGCGGCGAAGAGTAGGAACAGGAATAAAACAAGAGTTTGTCTAGGCGAAAGCGGAGATAGAACATGGCCGTTCAACAATGTCGTGTGAGCAAGACACGGATGCGCACTCGCAAGGGAGCGAATCAGTACAAGGGTGTGGAAACAGGCAAGTGCGCCACATGTGGCGAACCTGTGCTTCCGCATCGTGTATGCAAGAAGTGCGGTTACTATGGCAAACGGCAAGTGATGACGATTTCATCCGAATAGGCGCAGAGCTATGGCCACTATCGCCGTTGACGCTATGGGTGGTGACTTCGCTCCTCGAGCAGTGGTCGAGGGAGCGGCGGAATCGCTGGATCTTCTTGAGGGAGATTTCGACATTCTGCTCGTCGGCGCCGAGGAGCAGGTGCGGGACGAGCTTGAGCGTGTCGGCAAAGCTGGATCCGCAAGGATCCGCGTGGTTGACGCCTCCGAGTCCATTGGGATGGGCGAGTCGCCGGCTTCTGCCGTTCGTTCGAAGAAGAAGGCCTCCATCAACGTCGCCGTCGATCTGGTGAAGGGGGGAGAGGCGAATGCAGTCGTCAGCGCCGGAAACACGGGGGCGGCTGTTGCGGCTTCGGTCCTCAAGCTGCGAGTTCTCCCCGGTGTGGAACGTCCAGGTATCGCTACGGTTTTTCCCTCCCCAAATGGCCATTTCGTCCTGCTTGACGTAGGTTCGAATATCGACTGCAAGCCCAGTCACCTTGTCCAATACGCGATCATGGGGGATATCTACGAGCGGGAGGTGCTAGGCACTGAGAACCCGCGGATCGGGTTGCTGAACATCGGGGACGAGACCGGCAAGGGAAACGAGCTCACCAGGGAAGCCTTCGCTCTGCTGGACAAGGTGCGTGGCATCAACTTCATCGGCAATGTGGAGGGGCACGATCTTTTTGGGGGAGGGGTGGATGTTGTCGTGTGCGATGGTTTTGTCGGCAATGTCGTGCTCAAGGCGAGTGAGAGTCTAGCCCATGCCATTCAAGAAATTCTGAAACGGAATCTATTCAAGAACCCCCTGCGGGTTCTTGGCGCCTTCCTTTCGCGCAACGCGTATCGAGAGCTGAAGCAGGCGTGTGATTCTGCCGAATTTGGGGGGGTTCCTCTTCTAGGCATCAACGGTGTCTGCATCATTGGGCATGGCGCCTCGGGACCAAAGGCGATCCGGAATGGAATCCGCGTGGCGCTTGAATGCATAGACCATTGTGTGAACGAGCACATTGTCGAAGCGCTCTCCAAGCATGGTACGGACACGAACTAACACGTTCGTGCAAGGTCTGTTTCCCGGCGCCATGGTATGCGGGCGCCTATTCTGTAGAACCACGCAACGCCTTGGGCGCGGGCCGCAGCTGCGGCCACGTCATACCAGAAGAAGGGACCCTGGAAAATGACTGCACGCATCGCACTTCTCTTTGCCGGGCAAGGAGCTCAGAGCCCTGGCATGGGTAAGGATCTGTACGAGAAGTCGCCGGCGGCCCGCCGATGTTTCGACATGGCTGACGAGATCCTTGGTCGTTCCATCACCGGGCTCTGCTTCGAGGCACCCGCCGCTGAACTGACGGCCTCCGCCAACTGTCAGCCCGCCATTTTCACCTTTTCACTAGCGTGCCTCGCTGCCTTGCAGGAGCGAGTCCCCTTCACACCCCTTGTCGCGGGGGGACTCAGCCTGGGCGAGATAACAGCATTGGTCGCCGTCGAGGCGCTTCCCTTCGAGCGTGGGTTGAGGCTGGTGGCTGCGCGAGGGCAACTCATGGACGAGGCCTGTAGAAGCACAGACGGCGCCATGGCTGCCGTCATCAAGGCCGACGAAGCTGTGTTGACCAAGGTTTGTGCGGAGCATGACATCGATATTGCCAATCGCAACTGCCCGGGACAAATCGTGATTAGTGGTGAGAGAGCGCGAGTGGTGGCGGCGGTCGAAACGCTGAAGGCTCTGGAGGTGCGTGTGATCATGCTCCAGGTCGCCGGCGCATTCCACTCCCGGCTGATGAGTCCTGCCGCCGTCGCTTTTCGTGCTAGTGTCGATGCCTCTGGCTTGTGCAGCCCATCCCTTCCGTTCGTGCAGAATGTGCCTGGAGGCGAGGTGGGCGACCCAGGCGAAATTGCCTCGAATCTCGTGGCCCAGGTCAAGGGCACTGTTCGCTGGGAGGAGTGCATGCGCTGCATGGTGGCTGAGAGGAAGATCGACACGGCCATCGAGCTTGGTCCGGGAAATGTTTTGAGTGGGCTGATGAAGCGGACGGATCGTGCTGTCGCCACACTCGGAACATCGTGTCTTGCCGAGATGGAGAAGACCATCGAGGCGATGGAAAGCTGAGAGTACGCCGTCTCCCCCACTTTGGCATCTTGGCAAACGCATTTCATTCGTTTGAAATGGGTCTTTGCCGCGATATACTGTTGTGCTTGTTGTAGGTGCGGGTGCTGTATCCTCAAGTGGGGAGCCCATACCTGAGAAGTCGAGAATGCAGTGGAAACGGAGATACGGGGTGGCCTTCAAATCTGGCTCCGTTTCGAATTGTCTTCCACCAGCATCTCTGTGTAATGCTAGAAACAGGAGGTGAAGCATGTCGTCACCTGCAGAACGCGTGCGTGAGATCATCGTTGAGCAGCTCGGTGTGAACCCGGAGCAGTTGAGCCCCGAGGCGAAATTCGTCGAGGATCTCGGCGCAGACTCGCTTGACACCGTGGAACTTGTCATGGCTCTTGAGGAAGAGTTTGGCACGGAAATCCCCGATGAAGACGCGGAGAAGCTGACCACTGTGGGTGAGGCTATCTCCTATGTGGAGAAGTTGGCGGGCTAGCAGTCCTCCTTCTTGATTCTATCCGAGGCCACACCCCGCACTGTTGGGAGTGTGGCCTTGGTTTTGTTCGACCTTTATACGGTGCTTGGATAGTGCAGGCATACTATGAATTTGGGAGAAAGGCATGTTCGGAGCAAGACGTGTGGTGGTGACGGGCATCGGTGCCATATCGTGCGTTGGAAACGATGTGGCCTCGAGTTGGCGGAACCTTCTAGCCGGCCGTTCTGGCATTGGCCCGATCACGCGGTTTGACGCGTCCTCGTTTCGCTGTCAAATCGGTGGAGAGGTCCGCGACTTCGATATTGAGCAGTACGTCACCCCCAAAGAGGCGCGGCGGATGGATCCTTTCTGCCACCTTGCCATTGGCGCGGCGGAGGAGGCTGTTGTGCAGTCTGGACTCAAGGAGGCTCCGATCCGTCCGGAACGGGTTGGCGTGGTCGTCTCTTCCGGGATCGGTGGTCTCGACACCACGGTGGAGCAGGTTGGCATCCTGCATGCGCGCGGGCCTGGGCGCGTTTCTCCCCTGACCATCCCCATGCTGATTTCGGATATAGCCTCCGGTCTTCTCTCGATCCGCTTCGGTTTCTCTGGACCAAATCTCTGCATTGTTACCGCTTGCGCGTCGGGTGCTCACTCAATCGGGGAAGCAGCCTGGATGATCGCCCGCGGCGATGCGGATGTCATGCTGGCTGGAGGGGCGGAGCGTGGTGTGAACCCACTCGGAGTTTCGGCTTTCGGATCCATGCGGGCGCTCAGCAACAGAAACGACGACCCACAGGCTGCGAGCCGCCCCTTCGAACGAGATAGGGACGGGTTCGTTCCAGCGGAGGGTGCCGGTGTACTTGTTCTTGAGGACTACGAACACGCCGTGGCCCGCGGCGCGGAGATTCTGGCCGAACTGGCAGGATATGGGCTTAGTGGCGACGCCTACCATATCACAGCGCCTGACCCGTCGGGTTCCGGTGCGATTCGGGCGATCTCCCGAGCTCTGGAGCTGGGGCAGATCAACCGAAATGAAGTGGGATACGTGAACGCCCATGGCACTTCGACCTCGTTGAACGACTCGACCGAGACCGCAGCGTTGAAACAGGTCTTTGGCGAGGGCGCCTACGCGTTGCCCGTCAGCAGCACCAAGTCCATGATGGGGCACACGCTAGGCGCGGCGGGAGCGCTGGAGGCGGTCGTGTGTGTGCAGGCATTGCGGACTGGAAGCGTCCCTCCCACCATCAACTATGAGACGCCCGATCCGGATTGCGATCTCGACTATGTCCCCAATGAAGCGCGGGATGTCAATGCCGAATACGCCCTCAGCCTGAATCTTGGGTTTGGCGGGCACAACGCGGCTCTGCTTTTCAAAAAGTCCATCTGAGGCTTGCCCCCTCGATGTGACACCGGTACCTTGTATTGCGGTTTGATCGAGTTTGGCTAGCAATCTACGGAGGCGGACGGAAATGAAGCATGTTGTGATTCTGTTTCTGTGCAGTTTGGCACTTGTTCTTGCTGTATCTGGTTGCGCGAGCCCCAAATTGGTTTCTAGGGCGATGACGCCGCATGAACTCGAGTGGAGCCTCGACATTAGTGCTAGCTATCCAGCCTGGCGCCCTCCCTTCCTGTCTCCGGTGGAACCGATCGGCGAGAGGGGAGAAGTTCGCCCTCTTGTCGCCCGCCCAGCAGTCCCTGCTCCAGCAGGCCTAGGGCTCGACGTCTCTACCTCCGACGAGGTGTTGCGTGACGACGCCGTCGAGTTTGTTCCTGCTGAAGACGGCAAATGAACTCCAAAACCGACGAATCGGCGGGGGGTGCCGACACAGGATCCTGCGAGAACGCCGATGCTCATGCTGGTTTATCCAGTAGGCTTGGCGCGGAGTTTTTTCTGGTGCGTGCCCACTTGGTGTCACTCGTTCTGGCTCGGCTAGAGGGGAGGAGCCGTCATGGCATGGTTCCCTGATCTCCGAAGACGAAGCGCCCGAGGGAAATCAGCACGGAAGATCCGCAAGCCGATGGGCAGAGGGCGTCTCCCGGACCGGCTGACGGAGGTGAGTCAGAACAGGATTCTTTCTCACGACTTTGTGGCGTTCGCCGTAGTCGCTCTTGTTTGGTTGTGTGCCACTTTGAGCGTTACGTTCCGCCGCCCGGCCCCTCCAATTCACTATGTAGATGGGCAACGGGCCGACCGTTTCATCTACAGCGAGGTGAAGTTCCAGTACCGCGACAGCGCCAAGACTGCAAAACGAAGAGAACAGGCGCTGCGCGGCGAGCCGCCGATCTACCGTATCAGCGACATCGCGATTCAATCGACGAGCGTGGGAACCATGGAGCTGGCCGAGGCTCTCGGAGGCGCTGGAAACGAGGTTGATGTGGGGGAGGAGCTGGACGAGGTAACGCGATCGGCGCGGACGGTCCGGATTCTGAATAGTCTGAGCCCGGAGCAACTTGTCTCGTTGAGGAAGCTTTTTGGCAGCAACGATTGCCGGAAGTGCTTGCTGAGACTGTTGCGCGACAAATTGGAGCGAGGGGTTGCCGAACGGTCTGAACTGGCCGCGTTGCGCGTGGATTCGTCTTTGGACCTTGTTTCTGTCCTCACGACCTCGCCCGACGGAGGTGCTGCGCGTGTCTCAAAGGTCTTGGTCAACGAGCTTGAGGCACCCGAGGAGGCCTCGAACTCCATCATTTCCGAGTATCTTGCCCGGTTTCCCGAGGACAAAGGCGCGACGAGATCCGCTCTCACCGTGTTCTTGGCCGAACTTCTGCTTCCGAGCCTGGTGTACGACAGTGAGGCCACAGACAGAGCCAGGGCCGCTGCAGCGGAGGCCATTGGCGATGTGTACACGACCATTCCCGTGAACGCCGCACTTCTCGTTCCTGGGCAATCCATCACACCCGAGGACATTGTGCGTCTTGAGAAGCACCAGGAGGCACTTTTCTGCCGCCCGAGCAACCAGTCCATTCTTGCGTCCCGCATCGTGGAGCCCATACTGTGTCTGCTGCTGGTCGTGGCCGTTGCCTATTGCCTGTGCCGATTCCGTGAAGCTTCGTGTCAGAACCGTAGCGAGATGATTCTGTTTGGTCTAGTCGCCATCCTGCAGCTTGTCCTGCTGCGGACGGTCACGAATCTGTACTCGTTGAAATCCGGGTCATCGTTTTTCCTGTTCTCCTTGCTTCCACTGTCGTTTGCGGGTGCTGTTCTGTCTCCGCTGGTGGGGATGAGGGCCGCCATCTGCGTGTCTGGTTTTACCGCTCTGGTCGGTGCTTTGCAGCAGAATCCCGCGCAGGCATTCGAGCTTCTACTCCTCGGCTTGACCTCGTCTCTAGTCGCCATCTCTCAGATGCGCCGTGTGACCAAGCGGGCGCAAGCGTTGCGGGCGGGATTCCTGATCAGTCTGTCCGTGTTTGCTCTCGAACTTCTGTTCTTGATGAAGCGTGATCTGTCGGCGGCGGTTGCAGGGCGTGTCGTGGCGACATTCGCGGTGCACGCTCTGGTGAATGGGATGGGTGTCGCACTAGCCGTCTACACGGTGTTGCCGCTTTTGGAGTACTGGTTTGGCATGGTGACTCAGCAGTCGCTGCTGGAGTTGAGTGATCTGAATCATCCTCTTCTAAAGCGTTTGCAGTTGGAGGCGCCGGGCACGTTTCACCATTGCCATTTGGTTGCGACGTTGGCGGATCATGCGGCGGAGTCCATCGGCGCCAATGGACTTCTGGCACGCGTCTGCGCCTATTTTCACGATATTGGAAAGCTGGCCCATCCCGAGTATTTCATCGAAAACAGTCATGGGGAGAATCCACACGACGATTTGCAGCCACGCCTGAGCAGTCTGGTCATCCTCAATCATGTGAAGGAGGGGATGGTGCTCGCAGGGCAGTACAAACTCAAGCCGGTGATTCGAGAGGCCATTAGCCAGCATCACGGGACCTCGCTGGTGGGCTTCTTCTACCACAAGGCGATGAAGCAGATGAAACAGTCGAACGAGAATGGGCAGACCCTGGAGCAGGAGTACCGGTATCCGGGCCCGCGCCCTGTTCGCAAGGAAATTGCGCTTGTGGGCCTGGCTGATGCCTGCGAAGCGGGTGTGCGTTCTCTTGAAAAGCCGACTGCGGGAAAGATACGCTCGCTGGTCCATGACATTGTGCTTGGGCGCGTGCGCGATCATCAGCTTGACAAGGCCGATCTGACGTTTGCGGAGCTATCTCAAGCCGAGGAGTCGTTGGTAAGCACGCTCAGCATGATGTTCCATGGACGGGTGAAGTATCCGAAGGAGTACGAGGATGAGGCTCGTGTTGGCCAAACAGCGAAGAAGGCCAGCCCTGAAGAGCAGACGCGCGCTGGAGAAAGCGCTGTGTCTGGCGATGGGAATGACGGACGTTGATGCTCTGGCGGATGTGCCGTCCAAAGCAGAACTGCACGTGATCATTGTCGGTGAGGCGGCGATCACGCGCATGAACAAGTGCTTTCTCGGCCATGATGGACCGACTGATGTGATCGCTTTCGGACTTGGTGGAGACGAACCGAATCCGGCAGGTGGAGCATATGTGGTCGGGGAAGTGTATGTGTGTCTTGATGTTGCCGTGCAGTGTGCTCCGGCGCACTGCCAGAGCGTGGGAGCTGAGCTACTGCTGTATTGTATGCATGGCATGCTGCATTTGACGGGAATGGACGACCATACGCCAGATGGCAGGAACACGATGAGGTGTGCCGAGGCTAGGATCACAAAAGCGATTCGCGGACTGATTGATGTGGATAATCTGTTTTGAGCATCCGTTTGGGTCGGTTGCTCAGTGTGTGATTGACTCAGAGAGTGGAAAAGGAAGATGAGTGATTTCCCCTGGACATTTTGGTCTGGCCTCGCAGCCTACTGCGTATCGATCGGCTTCTCGGCAACGTTAATCGCGTTGTCGAACCTGAGCGGGGGGCGGGTGAGGAAGCTCGAGGCGGACGACCGCGAACTGGCCGCCAAACTCGACTCATGGCTGAATCGACGTGGTGAGTACCGAGCATTTCTGCGCCTGCTGCTGATTGGCATCTATGTGTTCATCGTGTTCTGCGCTGCGGACGTGCGCCATGCCTGTGCCGAGGTGATTGAGCCGCTGCACATTGGACTGGCCGTTTTCTGCGTCGTGCTTCTCTTCTTTGTTCTGACAGAGGTGCTGGGACGGCACCAGACGCTGCGGGGGAGTGCAACGTTTCTCTGCCGGGCAATGCCCCTGGTGCAGCTTCTGAGTCGGTGTCTTTTCGTCGTCTCCTGGATTGTGTTTTTTTGTCATCGCAAGGGCATCGACTGGCGGGAGGAGCGTTCCGACGAGGGCGGTGCCACGGCCGAGGACGAAATCATGTCTCTTGTCGAGTACGATGCAGATGCATCCGAGGGTGATCCGTCACTTGAGGAAGACGAGAGACGGATGATTCAGGGCGTGTTTCATCTTGACGAGAAACTTGTAGACGAAATCATGACCCCGAGGGTCGATGTGAACGCCCTTCCAGACACCGCCACGGTCGTGGAAGTGCGGGCGGAAATCGTTCGTTCGGGGCACAGCCGTTTGCCAGTGTATGCTGAGACCATTGATCACGTCACCGGAGTGGTCTATGCAAAGGACCTGCTGGACGAAGTGCGCTTGGCTGGGATTCACTCGGTCGGAGAAATCTCCCATCGTCCCGTTTTCGTTCCAGAAACGAAGAATATTGGTGATTTGCTGGAGGAGTTTCAACGGGATCGAAACCATTTTGCGGTCGTGCTTGACGAGTACGGCGGCACAGCGGGGATTGTCAGTTTTGAGGACATACTTGAGGAGATAGTGGGGGAGATTCAGGACGAATACGATGCTGACGAAGTACATCCGACCACGGAAGTCTTGCCCGATGGCACATCGGTGGTTGACGCGCGTATGACCATCGACGAGCTGAACGAGGTGCTTCGTACGGAGCTTCCCGAGGACGATGACTACGACACGCTTGGTGGCTATATTTCCGCGGCTGCGGGGCGTATCCCGATCGTAGGCGAGGTGGTTGAAACAGAACATCTTGTGGTCGAAGTGCTCGAGGCGGACCTTCGCCGTGTGCTCAAGGCCAAGGTGAGCAGGCGTGCATTGGGCGCTCCGTCTGGTGGCCAGGGCTCGGGGGGCGAGGATGATGACTAGCTTCCGACGTTTCCGTACTTCCGCTTTCTCTCTCAGTGTGTGTTTGCTGCTGTCCCATGTGCCCTTGCCACGTGTCGATTCGGCAGGAGAGGCACAGGATGTCTGAAGTCTGGCAATCGATGTGTGCCGTTCTCGGGATTTTTGCTCTTGAGAGAGTCGTGAGCATCTGCGCCACACGCAGCGAGAAGGGGCGTGCGTGGATTTGCCGATGCCGTTCCCTACGTCCCGATGTGATCTCGATTGCGCGTATGCCGATGGGGCTGGTTAGTGTCGCATTGGCGTCTCTGGGACACTGGACACTGGCTATCTTGTGGTTCTCAGTGTGGATGTTCATGGGGCTGACCTGCGCCAGTATATCGAGGAAGTGCGGGTTGGGCACGGACAGGGGCGGCTGGCTCTCCGCTCTAAGTGACAAATGTCTGTATTTTCCACTTTTCATCTATTTTTCCTGGTCGGACACGTTGACCACACCTCTACCCGCCTTCTGGGTGGCGAGCTTCCTGGCTGCCGACACTGCGGGACAGGCGTTGCGGCTGGTCGGGCGCAAGAAGGGCGTCAACTACTTTGGCAAGGCAAAGACGGCTCTCTCTGTGATCCTGCTCCTGCTCATTGCAGTTGACCGTCTTCACGACATTCCCACCATGTCTCCCAAGTTTGTCGTCCTGCTGACGATAAGCTGCGCGATTCTCGCGTTCATGTCCGTGTTCTGCAAGGTGGTTCCCGACGTTTGGTATGCAAACTCGCTGACGTTGGCCAATCTTCTCTGTGGGCTCGCCTCCATCTGGTCCGTGCAGCAGGGCTTCCTGCTACGTGCATTTGTGCTCGTGTTCGTTGGCCAGTTTTTCGACCTGTTTGATGGTCGTATGGCCAGGAAATACGGTTCGACACGACATGGCCCGATCTTCGACGACATTGCCGATGGCACGAGTTTTGGGTTTGGCATCGGCTTCTTGATCTACGGCTCTCTCTGCCTGTCCATACCCCGCTTTCTCGCCGCTCTTCTCGCCTTGGGCTATATCGTCTGCATTGTTTTCCGCCTGTACCGTTTTCTGAACTCGGAAGCAAAATTTCCCCCGGGTGTGTTTCAGGGCATGCCAGCGCCGGCGGGCGCCATGCTGGGCGGTTCGGCTGCGTTGTTGTTTGCCCCATCGTATCCATGGGTCGCGGTGGTGTTGGTGATTGCCACCACATTTCTACTGGTGTCGAGCATTCCCTATCGCCATTTTGGGCAGCGAATCTGGCCGGACCTCCCGCGGCCGATGAAACTGCTCGTTTTCATCCTCTTTCTCGTGTTCATCAATGTGACACTTGCGAATCGTACTCACTCGCTGCCTTTCCGCCTGTACTGTTTCGTGATGTCCGCGATCTACGGCGTGTTCGGTGTGGATTGGCGGGGCATTTGCGGGAAGGGGTGTACGGATGAGGAGATGGAGGATGACTCCCTCTCCATCGAAGGTGGGGATGAGGACGAGAGCTTTGGCGTGGAAGTGTGACGGTGAACGCACGCCACCTGCCCAGTTACGACTTTTCGGGAGGCAGCGGAACCGCTAATCACGCTTGAGCCAGGCGTCGATGTCGAATGCGGCGCGTCGCGCATCGGCCATCACGTGCACGACAAGGCTTTGTCCACTGGCCATGTCGCCGGCGCTGAACACCCCGCTAGCACTGGTCATGTGTCTGTCATCAGTGTCAATGCCCCCCGTCGGCGTCCAGGCGATTTCAAGATCGTCAAACATTGGGTTTGCAGTCGGCCCGACAAAGCCCATGGCCAGCAGAACAAGCTGGGCTTCCATCTCGAACTCTGTGCCTTTTTTGGGGATGAAGTTTGGGCGCCCACCATCGAAGGAGGCATCGATCTCCACACAGTGCACGCTGGCGAGATTCCCGACTTCATCGCCACCAAATTCGGTGGCAGAGACTTGCCAGAGCCTCCAGGCGCCCTCCTCATGGCTGCTGGTGGTCTTCAGCTTCAGCGGCCACTCGGGCCAAGGCATGCTTTCCGTACGCTCTTCCGGGGGTTTGGGCATGATCTCGAGCTGAGTGACCGACGTGGCGCCTTGTCGATTGGCCGTGCCGACACAGTCGGATCCCGTATCGCCGCCGCCGATGACTACCACCGATTTTCCCTCGGCGCTGATGTTCTTTTCGGGGGGTACGGTCTCGCCGCAGAGCAACTGGTTCTGGCATATCAGGTAGTCCATGGCAAAGTGGACGCCGTTGAGGCCATTCCCCGGGATGTTCAGGCTCCGAGGCGTACGCGCTCCGCCGGTGAGACAGATAGCGCCGAATCTCCCTTCGAGGTAGTGGTGGGAGATGTCCACTCCCACGGTGACACCCATCTCGAAGAGCACTCCTTCTGCCTCCATGAGCTTGATACGCCGATCAACGACCCATTTCTCAAGCTTGAAATCGGGGATTCCATACCGGAGGATGCCGCCTGGCTTCTGCGCCTCGTCGAAGACTGTGACAGTATGCCCCATCTTGTTAAGCGTGTCGGCAACGGCCAAGCCGGCTGGGCCAGAACCGCTCACAGCGATGCTCCAGCCTGTTCGCTCCTGCGGAGGATTGGGCTGGATGTAGCCGCGCTCGAAGCCCTTTTCGATGATGGCCTTCTCGATCTGCCGGATGGCCACGGGTTGCCCGTTGGACAGTTCCAGCACGCAGGAAGCCTCGCACAGAGCTGGGCACACGCGCGAAGTGAACTCTGGGAAACTGCTTGTGGACAGCAGGATGTCCAACGCTTCCCGCCATTTGCCGCGGTAGGCTAGATCGTTGAACTCCGGAATCATGTTGCCGAGGGGGCACCCCGTGCCGTGGCAGAAGGGGATACCGCAGTGCATGCAGCGCGCCGCCTGCTCGTGCAACTCCACCGGGGAGAAGCTCTTTTCGACGGCGTGGAAATCCTTGATCCGGTCCGCCTTTGGGCGGTAGCCCGGATCTTTCCTGTCAAACTCGAGGAAACCGCCCGTCCTACCCATCGATCACCTCTTCTCTATCCGTCTGCTCGTCCTCGGGAGTCATCTGGCCGAGAACACGCCGGTATTCCATCGGAAAGACTTTGACAAACTTCGGCAGTTCCTCGCTCCAATTCTGGAGGATTCGCCGTGCCTTTGTGCTGTTCGTGTGGCTGATGTGTCTCTCGATCAGCCTGCGGAGCCTGCGGATGTCGTCCTTCGTCTCGACAAGCTCGAGGTCCACCATGTCCAGATTGCAGCGGCTGTCGAAATCACACCGCTCGTTGTAGACATAGGCTAGACCTCCACTCATGCCTGCACCGAAATTGATGCCTGTGGGGCCTAGGACGACTACGCATCCCCCCGTCATATACTCGCATGCATGGTCTCCCACACCTTCGACGACTGCCTCCGCCCCACTGTTGCGGATGCAGAAACGCTCGCCGACACGACCATGCACGTACAGCTCTCCCGAGGTCGCGCCGTAGAGAATGACGTTCCCCGCCGCGATGTTCGCAGAGGGATCGAATGTCACTTCGTCCTCGGCACGGATGACGATCTTGCCTCCGGACAGACCTTTGCCCACGTAGTCATTGGCTTCACCGTGGAGATTCCAGGTAATGCCACAGGCTCCGAACGCGCCAAAGCTTTGGCCAGCCGCACCGTGGAAATTCAGGGCGATCGTGTCCTCGGGCAGGCCTTGCAGACCGTGTCTCCTAGCCACCTCTCCCGAGAGCATGGTGCCGATGCTGCGGTGCGTATTTCGAATCGGCAGATCAACAATGACCTTTTCTCCCCGCTCCAATGCGGGTGCTGCTCGTTTGACGAGTTCGCGGTCGAGGATGTTGTCGAGGCGATGATCCTGGACCCCGACACACCTCCTGGGGTGGTCCTCCGATGGCTGCACATCCAGAATGCGGCTGTAGTCCAATCCACGCGCCTTCCAGAACTCCACGGCTTGGTTCATCTCGAGCCTATCCGTTCGACCGACCATCTCGTCGATGGTGCGGAAGCCCAGCGTGGCCATGTGCTCGCGCAGTTCCTCCGCGATGAAATGGAAGAAATTCTGGACGTATTCGGGCTTACCCCGGTAGCGCTTGCGCAACTCGGGATCCTGGGTGGCCACTCCCACAGGGCACGTGTTCTGGTGGCAGCAGCGCATCATCACACAGCCACTCACGACTAGGGCAGTGGTGGCGAAACCGAACTCCTCGGCACCGAGGAGACAGGCGATGGCCACGTCTCGCCCCGTTTTGAGCTGCCCGTCGGTCTGGACTCGGATGCGTTCGCGCAGATTGTTCTTGACCAGCGTTTGCTGGGTCTCTGCCAAGCCGAGCTCCCAGGGCACTCCCGCGTGGTAGATGCTCGACATGGGGGACGCACCCGTGCCGCCGTCGCAGCCCGCGATCAGAACCATGTCCGCATGGGCCTTGGCGACACCGGCTGCAATGGTCCCCACGCCACTCTCCGAGACGAGCTTCACGGAAACTCGCGCATCAGGATTCGCGTTCTTCAGGTCGAAAATCAGCTGGGCGATATCCTCAATGGAGTAGATGTCGTGGTGGGGCGGTGGAGAGATGAGAGTCACGCCCGGCGTGCTGTGGCGGACACGGGCGATTTCCTCGTTCACCTTATGTCCGGGAAGCTGACCGCCTTCGCCCGGCTTGGCGCCCTGGGCGATCTTGATCTGCAGTTCCTTGGCGTTGACCAGATACTCGATGGTGACGCCGAAGCGCCCGGAGGCGATCTGTTTGATGGCGCTGGACCGGCTGTCCCCGTTCGGCAGAGGCTTGTACCGTGCCGGATCCTCGCCGCCTTCTCCGCTGTTGCTCATGCCGCCGAGACGGTTCATGGCGATGGCCAGTGTCTCGTGCGCCTCGCGGCTGATGGAGCCGAAAGACATGGCGCCGGTGACAAAGCGTTTGACGATCCGCTCCGCAGGTTCCACCTCTTGGAGGGGGACAGGCTTCGACTTCTTGAATGTGAACAGCCCGCGCAGTGTGACTTGCTTGCGGCTCTGGTCGTTGATGAGTGCCGCATACTCCTTGTAGAGCACCGAGTCTCCGGTGCGTGTGGCCTGCTGGAGCTTGCTCACCGTGTCGGGTGTCCAGAGGTGGCGCTCGCCGTCCTTGCGGTACTTGAAGCGTCCACCGGAAGGGAGGATGGGGCGTTCGAGTGCGTTGTGCTTCCCGAAGGCCTGTTTGTGCCGGGCGTTCGCTTCGGCGGCAATCTCGTCGAGACCGATTCCCTCAACGCGGCTGGCCGTTCCCGGAAAGTACGCATCGACCAGTTTGCTCCGTAGTCCCACGATCTCGAAGACATGGGCGCTGCGGTAGCTGCGCAGGGTGCTGATGCCCATCTTGGACATGATCTTGAGCAATCCCTTGCAGAGGGCGTTGATATAGGATTCGATGGACCGGGCCACATCAGTCGTCTTGCCGAGTTCGCCAGAGAGCGTCTGGTCCGCCACAATTTCGAAGGCGAGGTAGGGGTTGACGGCGGTTGCGCCGAAGCCGAGAAGCAACGCCACGTGCATGACTTCCCGAGCCTCGCCCGTCTCCACCAGCACGCCGGCTCCTGTGCGGACTCCTGCGGTCCCGAGCGCTTGATTGACCGCGCTGGTGGCGAGAAGGGCAGGGATTGCAGCTTGGTCTTTGGGCAGATCCCGGTCGCTCAGAATGACCACCCGCTGTCCTTCCTCGACAGCCTTGACAGCGTTGGCGGCGAGTTCTTGAAGCGCCGCCTGAAGGATCGTTCCGTCCCCGCCAGCTTGAAAGCCCATGGGCAAGGTCACTGTCTTGTAGTCCTCCACATTCTGCTCGCGGAGGCGTCGCAGGTCCTCGTTGGACAAGATGGGGTGACGCAGCTTGATCAGTCGCGAGAAACCGGGCTTCTCTTCGAGGATGTTCCCCTGGTTTCCGATGAAGGTCATCAGCGACATCACCAGCTCCTCCCGGATGGGATCGACGGGTGGATTTGTGATCTGTGCGAAGAGCTGTTTAAAGTAGTTGTAGAGAAGCTGGTTCTTCTCGCTGAACACGGCGAGTGCCAAGTCCGCCCCCATGCTGCCGATGGGTTCATGCCCCGTCTCCGCCATGGTGCGGATGAGGAAGTCCACGTCCTCTCGCGTGTATCCGAAAAGGCGCTCCCGCTTGAGGAGGGTCTCGCGATCGGGCTCCACGGCACCGACGGCACCGTAGAATCCGTGCAGATCGATGCGGTTTTCCTGCACCCAGCGTCGATACGGTTTCTGACGGGCGCAGTGGAGCTTGATTTCATGGTCCTTGAGCACACGGCCTTTTTCCGTATCCACGAGGATCATCTGCCCCGGGCGGAGCGCGCCTCGTTCGACCACGTCTTCGGGGGGTAGTTCCAAGACCCCCGTTTCGCTGGCCAGCACCATGAAGCCATCCTTCATGATGGTGTAGCGCACGGGGCGCAGCCCGTTGCGGTCCAGAAGGGTTCCCAGGCAGTTGCCATCGGTGAACGTTAGGGCAGCTGGTCCGTCCCACGGCTCCATCAGACCCGCATGGTACTCGAAGAACCCCCGCAGGTCCGGGCTCATGAAGTATTTGGGCCCCCAGGCCTCCGCCACAAGCATCATCATGGCGTGAGGGAGGCTGCGTCCCGCAGAGAGGAGAAGCTCGAGCGCGTTGTCGAGCTGCGAGGAGTCACTCCCCATTTCGTCAAGCACGGGGATGATTTTCTTGATGTCGTCCCCGAAGAGTTCGCAGGCGAGATTCTTCTCGCGGCTGCGCATATGGTTCTGGTTCCCCCGCAGGGTGTTGATTTCCCCGTTGTGGGCCAGGTATCGAAAGGGCTGGGCAAGCTCCCAGGAGGGGAAGGTGTTGGTGCTGTACCGCTGATGGATGAGAGCGATGGCGCTGACCATGGTCTCGTCCTGGAGATCCAGGAAGAACTCGCGGACTTGTCCGCCCATGAGCAATCCCTTGTAGGTGATGGTGCGCGAGGAGAGGCTGACGATGTACATGGGGCGTTTGGTCTGCACTGTCTGTGCCCGCCGTTCGACAACCTTCCGAGTCACGTACAGCTTGCGCTCCAGCGCGGACCCGGCGAGGCCTGCCCCACCGACAAAACACTGGCGGATGAAGGGCATTTCCTCATGCGCCTGCCCCGCAATCACCGTGGCGTCCACAGGCACGTCTCGCCATCCGAGAAAAGCCAGTCCCTCTTCAGCGACCGTCTTCTCGACGATCTGCGTGCAGTAATGCCGCGCGGCCTTGTCGGCGGGCATGAATATCATGCCAACGCCGTACGCTTCCTGTTCGGGCAAGGCGATCTTCAGGTCGCCCGTCCGCCTGCGGAAAAACGCGTCTGGAAGTTGGATGAGAATGCCCGCGCCATCGCCAGTTTGCTGGTCTCCTCCGACCGCTCCGCGATGAAGAAGGTTGGCGAGCACATCGGTGCCGTGCCGAATGATGGCGTGGGTCTTGGCACCATGGATATTGGCGACAAAGCCGACGCCGCAGGCATCATGTTCGTTGCGCGGGTCGTAGAGTCCCTCAGCGGGGGGCAGTCCCGTTCTGCGGGGGCTTGCTTGTGCCTGGTCCATGCATCGTATCCTCACTATGTCCATCGCATTCGCTCGGGGTTGCTCTACGGAAGATCGCCAGATCCCCGCGTTTGGGATTCGTCGGCGTACCTGCAAGAGGTCCGCTGGAGCAAATGCTTCGGAACCACATAGGTCACAAACCCACAAATATAGCAGATTTACCCGTCGCCGTCAGGCCTAGACACGATGCATTGTGCTCTTCAGGTAGATGAAATGTGCGTTTCTAACGCGGTCTGTCACTTGGTAGGCAACTGCGTCGTTTCCGAAGATCGGTGCTCCGCGCCAGCGGCGGCCACCGTTTCCGGGCACGGAGAGCCGGGCGCTTCGTCCGGCGCGTGCCCGGAAACAGTGAAGTGGGGTCCGGGGAGTGCTTCGCATTCCTCGGCGGGGCTCGGGGCAGAGCCCCGTTTTCATTTCTTCCTGGCCTTTTTGAAGCCAATCACGCGCACCGCTTTCGGCGATACATCGAGGCGTGTGGCGCGGATGCTTGAGCCTGCGCCTTCCTCATAGTACACGCACAGAGTCGAGCCATCTTTCAGGTTTACCAAGCTCGGATAGGCGCCTCCCACCCGGTCGATGAGCACTGGCCCTTGCCACGTTTTCGCCTCGTCGGTGGAGTAGTGCAGGCTGGTCGAGGGAATGCGGTGTGCGAGGAGGATCACGTCGTCGGCGGCGCGCAGGAAGTAGGGACAATGCCCTCCGAACCCGAACGACACGGCTGGAGTCCAGGACAGACCTTGGTCTTCAGAGCGACTCCAAGCCATCTGCTTGCGTCCACGCAGCGCAGCGAAGATCTGCCCATTCTTCAGTTCGATCACATCCGTCTCCGCATCCAGGCGCATGCCATTCGAGTCGATGTCCGCCGGCTTCGCCCATGTCTTTCCCCCGTCTGTCGAACGGATGACTGCGCCCCAGGCGGCTCCCCCGCTGGGTTTGTAGAGCCCAAGCAATAGCGTCCCGTCGTCGAGTTCACGCACGGGAGCGGACACGTAGTAGCCGGGCGCCAGTTCGCGGGGTTTGCTCCAAGTCCTGCCCACATCGTGGGACTCGATGAGCATGGGGCCTCGCCAGCCAGGCTTGTCGTGGGTCTTGTGACAGAAGAAGGTGAGCATAATTCGGCCGTCTCGGAGTTGTGTGATGTGCGGGTCCCGGTCGTCATGGGGCCCGTCGAAGACCACGAATGGCTTGCTCCATGTGCGTCCTTCGTCCATCGAAAACGCACCTGAGACTCTCCCTCCGGACGGGCAGGCGGCACGGGGAATCGAGACATGTCCGTAGCCATCGTAGAAGACGGCGAGGATGCGCCCGTCCGCCAGACGCGCCGCATCGGGGAACGCCTCGTATCCACCGTTGCCAGCGTCCTCGCAGACCATCACCCAGTGCTTGGGCCGTTCGCGCCAGGACCAGGAGGCGGCTTCGACGACACGGCCCGAGACCACGATGTCCGTGACCTTCGCACGCGCCTGACTCACATAGAAACCTACACGTCCGGGAGTCAAAGTGGGACTGTTTTTCTCGTATAGTTTTCTTCCGTTGAGCCACACTTCGATCGTCTTTCCCCGGCACACCAGTTTTGCCGTGTGACGTTTTCCCTCCGGTTTGTCCAAGCCACTCCGTCGCCCGATTTCGCTCCAGAACGATTTGTCGTTGGACTGGCAGAGAATGGCCTGGGCGTGATCGTAGTGGACGTAGTGAAAGTTGAGCGAGTCCCGGGCACCGACGACAAAGCCGAGCGCGTGCACCCCTTTGCCTGCGGGATCGATTTGGAAGGACGCGGAAAGCGTCACATCGGCTAGTGCGGGTGTCTTGAGAAAGGCGAAGGCTTGTCCCTTGCCGAACTTCTCCAAGCCCAGACCTTCGCGGGAGAACGTGACTTTTTCGGAACGGAAGTCCCACTGCTGTGCCGCCTCTGGCACGGTTGCGTCAGGACGCCATTCCTCCGCGCGGATTCCGCAGAGAGGCGTCAGGCAAAGCAGGGCGGTCAGAATGGCAGTTCTCATGGCAGTTCTCTCCTGGCTTCTCGTTTCGGACTCATAGGCCAAGTCGGGCGAATTGGCATTCCGGCGCATCGTGCCGGGTCAGCAGCTCTCGCATCTTGCGCGCGAGCTGGTCTTCAAGCGTCGCATTGTGTATGGGAGTGTTCTGGTCTGCATCGACCTGTAGGCTGTGGATGGGGTTGTAGTCCGGCGCGTTTTTGTGCCGGCTGGACGCGCGGGCGATGCGGAAGTGTGGAACCCCATGGGTGGTCGGCAGGAAGACCCCAGTCTCGGCCTGGGCGAGGGTCTGCCTGTCGATGAAGTCGGAGTAACTGCGGGGCATGGCTGTGTGGTGGTGCACGGTCGCTCCCGGAACAGGTTGTCGGCAGTAGGTGTGTTTGCCATCCGTCAGGTTCACGTCCTTGCCGAAATAACCGAAGAGAACAGCATCGTGGTGGGGCTCGCAGTCGTCGAGAAGATGACGCAAGGACACGCCGCGGACATGTCTCGGGGGCGTGGCGTCATGCAGGTCGAGGAAGGTTGGCATGAGGTCGATGGTCGTGGTCATCGACTGCACCCGCGCACCCGCGTTGGAGGCTTGCGGTGCGCAGACGACGAGGGGGATCCGCGCGAGTTCGTTGTACACCATCATGTAGTTCTTGGCCCAGTAGCCGTGCTCTCCGAGAAGGTGCCCATGGTCGGTGGTCAGCACCACGACCGTGTCCTCCCACATGTCGTATTCATCCATTTTCGCCAGGAACTTTCCCAGCCAGACATCGGCCATGGTGAGGGCGCCCGCATAGCTCTTGCGGATGTGCGCCACCGTCTCCGGATCGTCTTGCTCCGGGTCCAGTTCGGCGTAGTCCGGCGAGTTGTAGAAGTAGCGGTCCCAGGTGTCGTCGTACATCTCCCGATAGCGGTCCGGGCAGTCGAAGGGCTCATGGGGGTCGAAAACTTCCAGGTGCAGATGCCAGTCGTCCGCAGTGTGGTTGTTGTCGAGAAACTCCATGGCGCGGGCAAAACAGCGAGGAGTCGGATAATCCAGATCCTCTTGTGGATTGCGGAACTCGCGATTAACCCAGTAGGCGCGGCGAGCTCTGCTTCTGCCACGGGCGCCTGCGGGCGCCTGCGGGGCATCCACGAGCGCGTGCCACACATCCCCCTCTTGGCCCCGCTCGAACTCCCAGGTGTCGAAAAGTGTGTGATAGGCCTCTCCCCCGCTGTGGAAGTAGTGGTAGTGATCGGTGATGAGGTGGCTGTAGACGCCTTGTTGGGTGCGCAGTTCGGTTGGCAGGCACTCGTCCCAGGGCTCGATGGGACCCCAGGGCGTCTCGAGGAAGTTGAGTCGGCCCGTCATCAACTCCCGGCGCGCCGGCATGCAGGGCAGGGAGCCACACCAGTGGTTGTCGAAGACCACACCTTGCGTTGCCAACCGGTCGATACTGGGCGTCTGCATCATGTCGCCGCCATAGGTGCGTAGGTGATGGCGGTTCAGAGAGTCCATGAGGATGAAAATTGTGCGCATGGAGACTGCTCTTTGTTTTGAGGCGGATGCTGGGAAGAATGAATGTATGTGCCCCTTGGGTGAAACGCGAGTTTCCGCGCAGGTGCTATAGTAATGCCATAGCATCCACACTCCATCGTCAAGCAATGCTGTTAGGACTATGGTTTTTTTCATCCTGCGCCGACTCGCCCAGGCCGTGCCCGTTCTCTGGGCCATCGCCACCATCACCTTCTTTATGATCCGGCTGGCGCCAGGGGA
>JAGLDW010000577.1 GCA_023145395.1 Lentisphaeria bacterium
GCAACTGGGTTCGTGGCGACCTGGGACCCTCGCACAAGCTGGTTGGACACTCGGTGAACGAGATCATCGCGCAGGCCTTCCCGGTTTCCCTTGAGCTGGGGCTGTACGCGCTTGTCGTGGCGGTGGCGATTGGGATTCCCGTCGGCGTCTTCGCCGCGATGCGGCGCAATTCCATCTGGGATCATGCCCCCATGGCTTCGGCGATGGTGGGGGTCTGTCTGCCCTCGTTCGTGCTTGGGCCGGTGCTGGTGCTCGTGTTCGGGATGTGGCTCCACTGGCTCAGTCCAAGTGGCTGGGACCACTGGTCGGATCGCATTCTCCCCGCCATTACACTGGGATTGTACTATGCCGCCTACATCGCCCGGTTGACGCGCACGGGCATGCTGGACGTGCTATCACAGGACTTCATTCGCACGGCTCGGGCGAAGGGGCTGTCGGAGTTTGCGGTCGTGGCGCGTCATGCGCTGCGGGGGGGACTGCAACCCGTGGTGGCGTACCTAGGTCCCGTCTGCGCCGGGGTGATCACCGGTTCTTTCGTCGTGGAAACCATCTTTTCGGTGCCGGGGCTTGGACGCTTCTTCGTCAACGCCGCATTCAACCGCGACTACAATCTGGTTCTCGGCACCGTGTTGTTCTACGGTGTCCTGATCGTGTTGTTCAACCTGCTTGTGGACATAGTCCAGGCATTGATGGATCCGCGCCTACGCCATGCCGACACTTGATGCACAAACAAATGGAACCGCAGTCTCCGAGCCTGGCAATTCGCTGGGAGCGGACGCGTGGCGGCGCATGTGCCGGAACCGTATGGCCATTGTGGCGCTGGGGGTCTTTCTCGCAATTGTCCTGCTCTGCCTGGTCGGTCCGTGGTTCACTCCCTACACCTACGAGGGAATGGATCTTGCGTATGGTCCGCGCGGCCCGTGCGCCGCACACTGGTTCGGCACGGACAAGATGGGGCGCGACCTGTTGACTCGCGTGCTCCACGGTGGCCGAATCTCACTCGCGGTGGGCTTTCTCGGCACGGCTGTCTCGCTGGTCATCGGCGTGCTCTACGGCGCGGTGTCCGGTTATGCAGGGGGACGAGTGGACGCGCTGATGATGCGGGTGGTCGATGTGCTCTACGCGCTCCCGTTCACTGTGTTCGTGATCCTGCTGACCGTGATGTTTGGCAGCGATCTGAAGTTGCTTTTTGTGGCCATCGGTGCCGTGCAGTGGCTGACCATGGCACGCATTGTGCGTTCGCAGATCCGCGGACTCCGCAATCTGGAGTTTGTGGAAGCGGCCGAGGGCCTCGGCCTGAGCGCCCGCCGCATTCTTCTCCGTCACTTGCTGCCGAATGTGACAGGTCCCGTGATCGTCTACGCCACTCTGACCGTGCCGTCGGTGATGTTGCTGGAGGCCATGCTCAGCTTTCTCGGGCTCGGCGTGCAGCCGCCCATGAGTTCGTGGGGTGTGCTCATCGAGGCGGGGGCGGATCAGATGGAAGTGTCCCCCTGGCTTCTCATTTTTCCCGCTCTTATTTTCTCCGCCACGCTGTTCTCACTGAACTTCCTTGGTGATGGGCTGCGCGATGCGTTCGATCCTCGGACAACGGACGGAGGGGAGTGACCCATGCCCTTGCTCGATGTCCGCAATCTGACGGTTCGATTCCATGCGCGCGGAGGTGTGGTGCATGCGGTTGAGAATGTTTCGTTTGTCCTGGACCATGGCGAGACGCTGGGAATCGTGGGCGAATCGGGTTCGGGAAAGTCGGTGACCTGTCAGTCGCTGCTGCGCCTGCTGCCCGAGCCGCCTGCCCGGATCGAGCAGGGCGAGGCGCGCTTGGAGGGTGTGAACCTCTTGTCGCTTCCCGCGCGCGAGCTGCGCCGTGTGCGCGGACGACGAATCTCCGTGATTTTCCAGGATCCCATGACCGCTCTGAACCCGTATCTGCGGGTGTCCGCGCAGTTGATCGAGCCCCTGCGGTTGCATCTGGCGCTCACCCGGCGTGAGGCGAGAGAGTGCGCGGTGGCTGCGTTGCGGGAGGTGGGCATGTCGGAGCCGGAAGCGCGCATGCACAACTATCCGCACGAACTCTCCGGGGGGATGCGTCAGCGAGTGATGATTGCCATGGCGCTCGCGACTCGTCCCGACATCCTGATTGCGGACGAGCCCACCACGGCGCTCGATGTCACTGTGCAGGCTCAAATCCTCGAGTTGATCGGGAACCTGCAACGCAAACACGGCACGGCCGTGATTTTGATCACTCATGACCTCGGGGTGGTCGCGGGACGCTGCAACCGCGTTGCCGTCATGTATGCGGGAAGGATCGTCGAGATCGGGGAAACCGCTGCGGTGTACCGCCAGCCGCGACATCCCTACACGGAGGCGCTCAAGAGAGCCATTCCATCCCTTGAAGGAGGGACGGAGGAATTGGCTTCGATTCCCGGTGAACCGCCCGATCCCACACAGCCTGTCCAAGGGTGTCCCTTCCAGCCTCGCTGTCGGCACGCCAGCGCCATCTGCGGGGAACCGTGTGCATTGCGTGACGTCGCACCCGGTCATGCCACTTCCTGCGTGCGTGTGCAGAGGGGAGAGCTGTGAGCCAAACCCTTCTCCAAGTCGAGAATCTGACCGTCCGCTTCCCGCTCCCGGGGCGTGCTCTGCTTCCCGGAAGGACTCGTTTCCTCACTGCGGTGAGAGGCGTGTCGCTCGACGTGCGCCAGGGCGAGACGCTGGGGCTGGTCGGCGAGTCGGGATGCGGCAAGAGCACATTGGCCAGGGCCATTCTCCGTTTCGTGCAGTCCGAAGGAGAAATCCTCTTCGCGGATGCGCCTCTGCCGAGAAAAGGGCCTTCGCTGCGTGCGTTGCGCCCCGATATTCAGATGATCTTTCAGGATCCCCATGCCTCTCTGAATCCTCGCATGACCATTCACGATGCCCTTGCCGAGGCAGTGCTTGTGCGGAGGCAAATCACGGGGGGGGAGTTGCGCGCCCGAGTTGTCGAACTCATGGAGCAAGTCGGTCTTTCAATCCGGCATATGCACCGGTATCCGCATGAGTTTTCGGGGGGCCAGAGGCAGCGTGTCGCCATCGCGAGGGCGTTGGCAACGGAACCGAAGCTAATCATCGCGGATGAACCGGTTTCCGCACTGGACGTGTCGGTGCAGGCCCAGATCATCAACCTGCTGCGGCAGCTCTCCCGTTCGCTCGACCTGACCTTGATCTTCATCTCGCACGATTTGGCAGTTGTGAAGCATATCGCCGACCGGGTTGCGGTTATGTATCTGGGGCATATCGTGGAGATCGGCGCTGCACCGACCGTGATCGGCGCTCCCTCGCATCCCTACACGCAGGCACTTGTGAGCGCCATCCCCGAACCGGACCCGGATCGACAGCGTGAACGCATGGTGCTGGCAGGCGAGCCGCCGTCTCCGATCCGTCCACCCCCCGGCTGTCCCTTCCACCCTCGCTGTCCCCAAGCATTGCCAAAATGCTGTGAGACGCTGCCGGAACTCACCCCGCGAGCTGGAGACGCGCCGCACAGCGTCAGATGCATCCTGTAAAGCCTTTCCCCACACGGGGATGCATATTGTGTGGCACTCGTTTCTTGTCTCTCGCTAGGTGGGTTAGGAATACATCCACTTGACACGCCCTGCTTTCTCCCATATGATCAGTTCTGCGCTGCCGATATGCCTGGTGTTGAGACTGGACAAGAGTGCCTGAAAACCTCAGGAAGATCAATGACATACGAACAATTCAATACCATCATCACCAATCGCCAGCATTCCATAGTTCTCGTCGAGGGTACGCGTAGTTTACCGGCAGAGGACGTTGATACTCTTGCCGCCTTCGGCAAGTGGCTTGCCGAGACATATCCACAGGCCATGTTTAGAACTGGAAATGCGGATGGTGCCGACACGGCATTCGCCCGTGGGATCATCGAGGTGGATCCGTCTCGCCTTGAATATGTCTTGCCCTATGGCGGTCATCGGAAAGAGTCTATCGCCCAAAGTTCCTGTCAGATTGCTCTAACTGACATGCCGCGTGTTGCCGAGGAACGCGCTGTTTATCACACATCGCAGGCATCACCCCAGTACCAGTCGCTGATGAAGAAGCGAGAAACTATGCCGCGGCTGCGTGCGAAAGCACGGTATATTTTACGCGACACCATCAAGGTGATTGGTGCAGAAGAGTCGTCCTTAAGCCCTGCTACGGCAGGAATCTTCTACGTCAACCCAGATGATCCAATGAAGGGGGGAACGGGACATACGATCAGAGTATGCCAGGAACACAATGTGCCCATTGCATTTCAGGATGAATGGATGAAATGGTCAACAAAACAAAATCTTTGTACGCTGTAATCCGCACCGCTGATTTGCGACGATCGCTATAGAGAAGAGACGAGTGGTGAAGCAGATCGTAGCACACACATTGAGGTGAGCCAGTAGTTGCTGCGGATGCCGCACCACCGTCGGTCGTTTCTCCCTCCGGCAACCCGACCCAGCAGCCCCTCACACCCTGGTCGGAACGGGTGAATAGGCGACTTTGGCTGTCTAGAGCCCGAGTTCGTTCTGCCAGATCTGGTCGATGAGCTGTGGCCTGCGGATGAGCTGCAGGCTGCCACCTTCGCGGAGCAGCACCTCGGGCACCTGGATGTGGGAGTTGTAGTTGAAGGGACTCATGGCGGAGCAGTAGGCGCCACAGCCTCCGACGATCACATAGTCGCCAACGGCAGGCGCGGCTAGGAAGCGGGGCACGATGTGCCCGTGCTCGTCGAGCGACTGCGAGTCGCCACTTTCGCAGCAGCGACCCACGATGATACGCTCTCCGGCGGCGGTTTCTTCAAGCATGGGGTCGAACTCGCTCGAGAGAAGCGAACCAGTTGCGCTGACCACGTAGAAGGGGTGGGAGGATCCGTACAATAGCGGGCGCGTGTTGACTTCCATGCCGCCATCCACGATGACGAACTCGAAGCCGTCGCGCCCCGTGCTCTTGAGATCCAGGACGCGAGTGACGAGGAAACCTGCATTTGCCACGATGTAGGTGCCCGGCTCCACTTCCATGGCCAGCTTGCGGCCCGTGCGGGCGTAGAACTCCTCGAAGCGTTTCTTCGCATAGCATCCCAATTCCTCGATGTCAGCTGCTTTCTCCCCTGGCATGCGCGCGACCTTAAAGCCTCCACCGAAGCTCACGTGGGTGGCGTCCGGAAAGAAGTTTTCGACGAATTCGAGTTCGCAGTCGATGTTGGCGCGCCAGGCTTCCGGGTCGCCTCCCGAACCGATGTGCACATGCACACCCGTGCACTTGACACCCTTTTGCCCCGCGTACGCGAGCACATCTTCTAGGATGGAAAGGTGGACGCCGAAGCAGGAGTACTTGTCACCTGTGTTTCTAGTGGCGCTTTCGCCGGAACCGACACCTGGGTGAATCCGCATGCTGATGGCAATATCCTCGCTGGCTGCGAAGTCCGCAATCAGCTCGAGTTGTCGCCGAGAGCAGACATTGTAGCGCAAACCGCCGCGCATCATCTCCTCCAGGTCCGTCCGGTTCTGGGCCATCGGCACTTCTTGCGTGGTGAGCATGATGCGCTCGGGCGCGATGCCAGCCGCGATGGCTCGACGGGCCTCATTGAGGCTGCTGGCGTCGATGCCTAGGCCTTGCGACGCCACCAGTTGCAGGATCGCGCGGCTGGAATTCGCCTTCATGGCATAGCGGGGTGCGAGGCCAAAGGCGTTTGGCATGTCCATGACATTGCGGCAGTGGCGGACGATGCAGGTTTCGTCGTAGACGTAGAGAGGGGTGCCAAACTGCTCTGCGGCGGCCACGGCATGGCTTGCAGCAACGGTGGTTTTTGGGGCGAGTTGCATTTTCGCTGTGTTCATGGTGTCCGGCTTGCCTCCAGTTGGACTGTGAAACAGAGATGGCCTGCACAATTGTGCGTGTGCAGCCAGTCTATCCAGTCTGGCTAGTTGTCGCCCAATTCCGCAGTCAGACGGAGTTCGGCATCCGCCGCACGGACGTCCGCTAGCAGGTCGGAGAGATCGCCCTCGAGGATGTTGGACAAGTCGTAGAGGGTGATGTTGAACCGATGGTCACTCACTCGGTTCTGGGGATAGTTGTAGGTTCGGATGCGCTCACTGCGGTCGCCGGTTCCAACTTGGCTGCGTCGCTCGGCGGCATT
>JAGLDW010000578.1 GCA_023145395.1 Lentisphaeria bacterium
TTTTCCTGCTGACTGGAGACCACCAGCCCAGTGGGCAAATGGGTGACGCGCACGGCGGAGTCGGTGGTGTTGACGCATTGCCCTCCGGGGCCCGAAGCGCGGTACACGTCGATCCGCAAGTCCTCCGAATTGATCTTCAGATCCACTTCTTCCGCCTCCGCGAGAACGGCCACGGTCACAGTGGATGTGTGGATGCGCCCGCTGGACTCAGTCACGGGAATGCGCTGAACGCGGTGCACTCCGCTTTCCAGATACATGTGACTCCAGGCATCCTCTCCCTGGAGAGAGAAGGAGATGTTCTTGATACCGCCAAGATCGTTCTCGCTCTGCTCGAGAATCTCGATCTTCCAGCCCTTCTGCTCGGAGAATCGGCTGTACATGCGGAAGAGGTCGCCAGCGAACAGGGCAGCCTCGTCGCCGCCCGCCGCCGGGCGGATCTCGACGATGGTGTTGCGTCCCTCGTTGGGATGGGGGGGGAGGATCAGTTCGCGAACGGTGCGGTCGAGGATGTTGATCTTTCCCTCGAGTTCCTCCAGGTCTCCCTGAATCACATCGCGGAACTCCTCGTCCTCCTCCATTTCCAGCATTTCGCGGTTTTCCGCGATTTCAGTGCGTGCTCGAGTGAGTGTCTCCCAAGCCTCTCGCAGTTTCTTCAGTTGCTGGTATTCTCGGTTGAGATTTCTGTACTCGCGCTGGTCTCCCTTGGCAAAATCGAAGTTGGCGATGGCCGTTTCGACCTCTTGGAACCTAGCTTCCGATTTGGCGATATAGCTCTCGTAGTTCACCGCGAGTCACTCCTGAGCCTGTCTGTCGTCATGGTGCCCAGCAGACAGTGCCTGCTCTGGCATACGCGAACAAACCACCCTCGCTAAAATGCGAAGATGGTTCGTACGCAAACTCACCGTTTCAAGGATGCACAAGCAGGGCACCCAGAAGGCGCGCTATTTCATGCCGTAGCGGCGACGGAAGCGATCAACGCGTCCCTCGGTATCCACTAGCTTGGCCTTACCGGTGAAGAACGGATGGCATTTCGCGCAGATGCCGATCTTCGCCTCAGCGGTGCTTGTGACATCGTACTCCGCACCACAGGCGCAGGAGATTTTCACTTCGACGTACTTGGGATGAATGTCTTTCTTCATCGTTGCCTCTGTGTCTTCTAGTCTGGACTGTTGCCGTCGGATCATTCTACATCAAACGGCAGCCATTGTACGTTCTCCGCTACGGAGCCGTGACGGCTCCGCTACGGAACGACGTTGTTCAATACCCTATCACATTTCTTCAAGCGCGGCCTTGCGGCTGAGGCGGATACGCCCACGCTGATCGACATCGACAACCTTGACGGTGATCGTGTCGCCTTCTTTGCAGATATCGGAGACTTCGCGCACGCGATAGTCGGCCATCTCCGAGATGTGCAGCAGTCCGTCTTGCCCCGGAAGGATCTCGACAAAAGCACCAAAGTCCTTGACCGTCTTGACGATGCCCTGGTAGATCTTGCCGACTTCGACCTCAGCCGTGACCGATTCGACCTCGCGCTTGGCGGCATCGATGACGTCGCTGTTTGCGCCGTAGATCTTGACGGTTCCGTCCTCTTCGATGTCGATCTGCGCGCCGGTGGTCTCGGTGATGCCCCGGATGACCTTGCCGCCGGGTCCGATGAGCGCGCCGATCTTCTCGGGGTTGATGTGCACTTCGACGATCTTGGGAGCGTACGGGCTGAGTTCCGTGCGCGGTTCGCTGATGCAGGCGTTCATGACTTCGCGGATCTGCGCTCTCGCCTGCTTGTTCTTGAGCATGGCCTCGTACATCCCCTCGAGGTCCAGACCGGCGATCTTCAGATCAAGCTGGAAACCAGTGATGCCAGCCTCGGTTCCAGCGACCTTGAAATCCATGTCGCCGAAATGGTCCTCGTCACCCAGGATGTCCACGAGGAAACAGCGTTTTCCATCGTCGTCGCTGAGCAGCCCCACCGAGATGCCAACCACGGCGTCCTTGATGGGAACACCAGCATCCATGAGCGCCAGGCTGGCGCCGCAGATGGAGGCCATGGACGACGAACCATTGGAGCCGAGAATCTCGGAGACGCTGCGAACCATGTACCCGAAATCGCCGGGGACCGCAGGTGCGACAGAACGTTCCGCGAGGGCGCCATGGCCGATTTCACGCCTTCCTGGACCCATGATGCGGCCAGTCTCGCCCACGCTGAAGTTGGGGAAGTTGTAGTGGAGCACGAAGGATTTGCAGTCGGGCCCGCCAGTGATGGCGTCGAACTTCTGCGCCTCGCTCTCGGCGGCAAGCGTGATGCTCACCAGCGCCTGAGTGTCACCGCGCTTGAAAAGGGCGCTGCCGTGGGTGCGCGGAAGCAGCCCCACTTCACAGATGATCTCGCGCAGGTCGTCGGGTCCCCTGCCGTCAATGCGCTTCGACTCTTCCAAGCCTAGGCGATGGACTTCCATCTCGACGATTTCATCCATGGCGTCGCCGAGCTTCAGATCCTCATCAAGACCCTCGAACTGGGGCGCGAGCGCTTCGGTCATGTCCGCCTTCAAGGCACGGATCTTGGCGCTCCGTTCGTGCTTGGCCACACCACTGCATGCCTCGGTGATCTTGTCGGCGCAGAACTGTTTGGCAGCTTCCATCACAGTGGAAGGAACGAGGTGGAGGTTGGCTTCCTTCTTCGGCTTGGCGACGACCTCGGCGAGCTGCCGCTGCGCCTCAATCATCTTGCAGACAATGCCGTCGGCGAAAACCAAAGCGTCGCGCATGACCTCTTCGGAGATCTCCTTGGCAGCGCCCTCGATCATGATGGCCTTGCCTTCGAGGCCGGCGTAGACGAGGTCCAGGTCGCTCTCTTCCATCTCGACATGACTCGGATTGGCGATGAACTCACCCTTGACACGCCCGACACGCAGAGCGCCGATAGGCTGAGTGAAAGGGATGTCAGACACGATGAGGGCGGCCGATGCACCAAAGATGCTCAGCACGTCCGCCTCGTTCTCGCCGTCGGCGCTGAGAAGCTGCGACATGATCTGCACGTCGTCGATGTAGCCCTTGGGAAAGAGGGGGCGCAGGGGCCGGTCGGTCATGCGGGCCGTGAGAATCTCTTTCTCGCTGGGGCGTCCCTCGCGCTTGAAGTAGCCACCGGGCATTTTGCCCGCCGCGCCGAACTTCTCGCGGTAGTCAACCTGAAGCGGGAAGAAATCGAGTCCGGGCCGCGGATTCGCACTGCATGCGGCTACGAGGACGATTGTGTCTCCCTGACGCACGGTCACCGAGCCACCGGCCAGCAATGCCAGTTTGCCCGTCTCGACGACAAGCTCGCGCCCGCCGCCCAAATCGATGTTCACACTCTGGATACTCATTCGGATATTCTCCCTGTTTGGTGGGTGCTACGGGGCGGTCGTCTTGACCTATCGCCCCTGAACCCGCTGTGCTCGGGAGGAAAGGTGCGCTTGCACTCGATGAATCAGCGTCTTCCGCTCGCATCCTGTCAAGGTGGGACATGCGGAATCGCGGCATAAAAGTCTGGATTTTCCTGGAACATCCTGTCCAGGCTCTTATGCCGCCCAATTCCACACGCTTGTCACAGATGACGAAGCCTGTCTGCCAGAGTCTTCGAGGACTGGCGCCTTCCCCCTTCGCGAAGTGTGGCACGCGCCACGTTTTCACTGCGGAGCCGACGGTGTTGTCGACTCCGCCATAGAAAGTCGTATCTATCGCCGCAGGCCAAGCTCTTTGATGATCGTGACGTAGCGTTCGTGCGATTTGCGCTCGAGATAGCGCAGGAGACTGCGGCGTCTGTTGACCATCGCGATGAGACCGCGCCGACTGGCATGGTCTTTCTTGTTGAGCTTGAGGTGCTCTGTCACTTCCAGGACCCGGGCCGTCAGAACGCCTATCTGGACTTCAGGCGATCCGACATCATTCTCGGAACGCGCAAATTTCTTGATAATCTCTGTCTTCTGCTCTTTATTCATCCGCTTACAGGTCCTTGCATTGTCTCTGACACGTACCGTGGATGCCCCGCTTCCCTGCCGACTGCGGCTATGACATAGTCACCGGGCAATACGAAAAACCGAACAGGCAATATAGGGGCGGTTCAGGGAGTTACAAATGCCAAAGACTGGTCGTATGTGCGTTGGACTGTGGAGGTTTCTCCCCCTTTTTCCCCTGCCGACCTTGCAGTGTGGTTTCGCGGGCTTGTAAGTGGTGTCGATTCCATGGAGAGTAGGGAGGTGTGCAGCACGGATTCACAGCAACGTTTTCTGGCATGTCAGTGGTCATGTAGGATGTGAGGGCAACGATGGGCAGTCTGGATTTTCCAGCGCTGAAGAAACTGTTTAGGAACGACCGTTTTGCGGAGTTCATCGGAGCGGAGGTTGTGGCTGGTGGTGGTGGCATGGGAAAGGCGCGGCTCGAGATCCACACCCATCATCTCAACGGTCTGGGAATCGTGCAGGGGGGCGCTGTCTTCACCCTTGCGGACCTGGCTTTCGCCGTGGCTTGCAACTCGCACGGGAACAAGGCGGTGGGGTTGAACGCCTCGATCAATTGGCTGCGTCCCGGATTGACTGGTGTGTTGCAGGCGGAGGCTAGGGAGGTGTCTTGCACTCGGCGGATCGCCACCTACGAGGTCTTGGTGACGGATGACGCGGGCGAGTTGCTGGCCACTTTCCATGGCACGGCCTACCGGAAGGACGAGCAGTGGGACCTGAACTGACGCGAGTTCTCCTCGGTCCGCCTTCCGTGTTGTTCCGTTCTTGATTCGTCCTGCCTCTGCGGAGTTCGTGGTGTGCGGCTCACGGGCCGTTCTCCCTCCAGGGATTTGCGGAGTTCGCACACGCGGCTCAGCGGGAGC